>JAODNF010000483.1 GCA_025464915.1 Frankiales bacterium
CAGGTGCACTGGTCGGGCGTGCTGCTGTCGGACCTGCTGGACAGGGCAGGTCCGCTGCCCGCGGCCACGGCGCTGCGGCTCACCTCGTTCGACGGGACCTACACCGAGAGCCTGACGCTCGAGCAGGCGCGCCTGCCCGACGTCATCGTGGCGCTGCGGATGCTCGGCCGTCCCGTGACCCACAACCACGGCGGGCCGGTGCGGCTCTACGTCGCCCCGATGTACGGGTACAAGAGCGTCAAGTGGCTGTCCGGCATCGAGCTCACCGAGAAGGTCGAGACGGGCTACTGGGAGCAGCGGGGCTATGACGTGGACGGCTTCGTGGGGCGCTCGAACGGTCGTGACGATGAGCGCACCTGATCCAGTGCGGCGCTTCGCACCGGCGGTGCGTCGCGTGCACCGGGCGATGGCCGTCCTGATGGGATCGTGCGTCGTCACAGCCGCTTTCCTCTACGTACCAGGCCTTTCGGTGGTCGTCGGGCACCGGTACGTCGTCGCGACCGTGCACGAGTATTCCGGCTTCGCCCTGCCCGTCCCGCTGCTGCTCGGGCTGCTGTCTCCGGACTACCGGAGCGACCTGAGGCGCATGAACCGGTTCTCCCCCGTAGACCGGCAGTGGCTTCGGCGCAGCAACCGCCGGCTGGGCCTGCCCGTGGGGAAGTTCAACGCCGGTCAGAAGCTCAACGGTGCGCTGTCCGTCGGTGCGATGGGCGTCCTGCTGGGAACCGGGATCCTGATGTTCGACACCCACCTGGTGCGCCTCTCCCTGCGGACGGGCGCGACCTTCGTCCACGACTGGTCGGCGCTCGCGCTGGGACTGCTGCTCGTCGGGCACGTCCTCAAGGCCTCGCGCGACCGGGAGGCCGGTCAGGGCATGAAGACCGGCGACGTGTCCCTGGCCTGGGCCAAGGAGCACCACCCTGGCTGGGCCGCTGAGTTCGAGAGCGCACCGGAGTACTAGCTCGGGCTGGCCGGCTCAGCGGTCGAGCCACGCCATCTGGGCCTCGCTGTGGTGCTCGCCGGCGGCGGGAGAGACGCCCGTCAGCCGGGTGACCTGGTCATCGGTCAGGACGACCTCGTCGGCGGCGACGTTCTCCTCGAGCCGGGAGACGCGCTTGGTGCCGGGGATCGGGGCCAGGTCGTCGCCCTGGGCGAGCAGCCAGGCGATCGCGACCTGGCCGGGTGTCGCGCCGACCTCCGCGGCGATGGCCTTGACCTCCTCGACGGCGCGGAGGTTGAGGTCGAAGTTCTCGCCCTCGAACCGGGGGTTGGAGGTGCGGAAGTCGCCCGCCCCGAGGTCGCCCCGCGACGTGATGGCGCCGGTCAGGAAGCCGCGGCCGAGGGGCGAGTACGGGACGAAGCCGATGCCGAGCTCGCGCAGGACGGGAAGGACCTCCTCCTCGGGGTCTCGGGTCCACAGCGAGTACTCCGACTGCAGCGCCGTGATCGGGTGGACGGCGTGCGCGCGGCGGATGTTGTCGACCCAGGCCTCCGACAGCCCGATGTGCTGGATCTTGCCCTCGGCGACGAGCTTCGCGAGCTCACCGACGGTGTCCTCGATCGGCGTCTTCGGGTCGACGCGGTGCTGGTAGTAGAGCTCGATGTGGTCGACGCCGAGTCGCGACAGCGATCCCTCGACAGCGGTGCGGATGTTGGCGGGGCTGCTGTCGAGGACGGCGGGCCCGCCGCCGGCGTGGGAGATCATGCCGAACTTCGTGGCAAGGACGACCTGGTCGCGACGGCCCTTGATCGCGCGGCCGACGAGCTCCTCGTTGTGGTAGGGACCGTAGATCTCGGCGGTGTCCAGGAGGGTCACGCCGAGGTCCAGCGCGCGGTGGATGGTCCGGATCGACTCGTCCTCGTCGGACGGGCCGTAGCTGCCGGACATCCCCATCGCGCCGAGGCCGATACGGCCGACCTCGAGATTCCCGAGTCGGGCAGTGCGCATGGTGGGGCTCCTCTCCTGTGTCAGGAGCCCACCCTGTCACGTCGCTAGTACTCGCCCTTCACGACGAAGTAGGTGCCACGGATCGTCCCGGCCAGCTTCGACTTCTGGCGGGCCCACTTGAAGGCCGACAGCTCCTCGGGGGACTCCATGCCCTCGGACAGCTTGAACCCGACGGCCCGCTTGCCGGCATCGGCCAGTGTGTAGAGGACGTTGACGCCTAGGCCGGACTCGTAGAAGACGTGCGTCCAGCGAATGCCCTCGACCTCGACCTCGCTCGCCTCGAGAGCGGGCGACTCGATGACGATGCCCCGTTCGTTCTCGAGGACGGTGGCCACGTACTTCACGAGCTTCTTGCCCTTGGCCGACGTGGCCGGCTCGGTCGCGAGCGTCGCGTCGTACTTGTTCTTGAAGTAGCGCGCCTCGTTGGCCCGCAGTCCGGCGAGCGCATCCGCGACAGGGGACGACTCGAGGCCGGCGGTGGACACGTTCACGAAGTCAACGACGTTGGGCACAGCGCCTCCTGGTTTTGCGTTCGGCACATTCTGGGGTCGGTCCGTCTCAGGACTCGGGCAGGGCGGCGAAGTCCTTCTTCGCCTGGCGGTACCAGCCCAGGCCGGAGATCGGGTGCTTCCAGCGCCCCCTCATCTGCTTGAGAGCGGGCTCGTGGATCGCGTCGCCCGCGGTCTTGAGGTGGGCGTCCTGGGCCTTGATGACCTCGTCCGCGGTGGCGCCCGTCAGCTCCAGGTCGCACGGTCCGCCGAGCTGCTGGCAGGTCATGGTCTTCATCGTGGTCCTCGTCTCCTCCAGTGAGGAGACGAGCGTAGGGACACCGGACGCGTCAGCGCTTCTCCGAAACTGCTCCCTTCGCTGGGGACGCTGAACAGGACCTGACTAGCAGCGCCGCGCGAAGACGTAGCAGCGCAACGGCGGCTCGGAGGCCGTCTCCGGGGCGCCGACCAGGTTGAACCCAGGGGTGACGATCCCTGCGATAGCGGGCGCGAGCAGCACCGGCTGCAGGTAGTTCTGGGGGTTCGCGGGGTCGATGCCCGGTTGGTAGACCTGCGTGCAGACCGAGGCGGGCACGTGCGCGGGGACAGCCGGGCCGGCGTGCGACAGCGCGTCCAGGACGAGCGCGTACGTCACCGGGTCCACGGTGCCCAGAAGGTTGTGCTCGTAGACGTCGGCCGGGCACAGGTCCTGGGTCGCGATGTTCGTGATGCGTCCCGCACCCACGTGCAGCGCGGAAGAGGCGACCGTGGCGTCGTCGCTGGGCTTCACCTCCTCGTCCGTGTGGGTGAACACGTTCGTGTAGGAGATGCCGGCGAAGGTCTCGGTGCGGCTGTTGAGGGCAGCGATGAAGTGCGAGTCGGCGCCCTGCTGCCAGTTCGCCGGCACGCAGCCGTTGCTGCAGCTGCCGGCGACGGTGGTGCCGTGGTTGGTCGGAGCCATCCCGATGATGTCGTCGACCATCGGCCGCGTGTCGGGCCAGAAGCGCAGCGCCCAGCGCATGGACATGCCGCCCTGGCTGTGGCCGAGGACGGCGATCCGACGGCCTGACATCTGGTGCATCGTCCGGATCGCGTAGACGAGGTACTCACCCGCGACCTGGATGTCGCCGAGCGTGTGGAAGGGCATGGTGACGTCGCACCACGGCCGCTTCTGCTGGGTGAAGGCGCGCTCGTAGTTCCACGAGAAGTTCTGCTCCGGGGTCGCGCTGGTCCCGGGGGACAGCAGCACCGGCTCCAGGGTGCCGTGCCGGAAGTCGCCCTCGCAGCGCAGCGCGGCCCTCAGCGCCGAGGAGGGGACGGACAGCCGCGGACCAGGCCGGTCGAGTGGGGCGTAGGTCGGGGGAGGCGCAGCGCCGGCGGGTACGGCGCTGACGGCCGCACCGGCCAGGGCGAGGGCGGCGGCAGCAGCGGCCAGGAGGCGGAGTGAACGCACATGCAACAGTTCGACAGGGGAAGCACCTGCACCTGCGCGGCGTTGGTCACCGGTGTGAAGGTCGAGATCTGGTCGGACGTCGTGTGCCCCTGGTGCTACATCGGAAAGCGCCGCTTCGAGGCGGCCCTGCGGGAGTTCCCGCACCCGGTCGAGCTCGAGTGGAAGAGCTTCCAGCTCGACCCGCACGCCAGGAGCCAGCCCGCGGGCGCGAACGTCGCTCGACTGGCGGAGAAGTACGGGCGGTCGCTGGCGGAGGCCCAGCAGATGGTCGACGGCGTCACGGCCGCCGCGGCGGGCGAGGGACTGGAGTTCCGGCTCGACCTGGCGCAGTCGGGCAACACGTTCGATGCCCATCGCCTGTTGCACCTGGCGAAGGCCCACGGGGTGCAGGACGCCCTCAAGGAGCGGTTCGACCGGGCGTACTTCACCGAGGGCGAGCGCATCGACGACTCCGCCGTGCTGACGCGCTTGGCGGCCGAGCTCGACCTCGACGCCGCGGAGGTCCTCACCTCGGACGCCTACGCGGAGGCCGTCCGGTCGGACGTCGCCGAGGCGCGTGCCCTCGGGATCAGCGGGGTGCCGTTCTTCGTCATCGACCGGAAGTACGGCGTCAGCGGCGCGCAGCCTGCCGACCTGGTCCGGCAAGCGCTGCAGCAGGCGTGGGACGAGCAGCCCGTCGACCTTGTGGCTGCCGACGCGTGCGACGACGACGCCTGCGCGGTCTAGCCCTAGGCCGACAGCCGGTAGCTGCTTCCGACCGACCCGGGCACCCAGGCGTCCGGGAAGGCGGCGGCGAGGGCGTGCTGCGCGCGCCAGCCCGTGCAGTGGCCTGGGACGAGCAGCGTCGGCGAGAGCTCGATGAGAGCATCCCGGGTCGGCGCGATTCCGGGCTCGAACGCCGCACCTCCCAGGTGCAGCCCACCGAGCAGGGCGTGCAGGGTCGGGACGCCGGTCAGGCGCATCGCGTGCCGGGCGATGTTGACGGCGCCGGCGTGGCCGCACCCCGTCAGGACGACCAGGCCCTTGTCCCGGACGTTCAGGACGAGCGCCTGGTCGTCCAGGACCAGCGGGTCGTGCTGCCAGCGCCCCTCGACCAGCGCCTGGTGCGGAGGCGGCATGCCCAGCTCGAAGTCGGTCGTGCGGTCGACCTCTCCCGTGATGAGCACCGACTCCTCGAGCAGCAGTGACGGCTGCCGCCGCTCGATGACCTGGAACCCCTCTGCCTCAAGGGATCTGCGGCTCAGCGTGGGCATCTCCGAGGGGTCGATGCCGGGAGGGGCGAGCCGTCGCCTGGTCCAGATCCCGGGGTGCACCGTCATCGGCAGTGAGGGGGTCGCCCTGGCCAGGCCGGCGAAGCCCCCGGCGTGGTCGAAGTGCCCGTGGCTCAGCACCACGCCCTGCACGGCACCCCAGTCGACTCCGAGCCGCTCCGCGTTGAGGGCCATGCCGTCCGGGCTGATCCCGGTGTCGAACAGCAGCGTCGTCGAGCGATCGCCGCGGCGCACCGTGACGAGGGCAGCGAACCCGTGCTCGGCGATCAGCCCGACCGCCGTTGCGCCGGACTCGAACTGGGGCGCAGCAGCCAGACCGGCGGCGAAGGGGGCGCGGGTGACGCCCTCGGACGACGGCAGCAGGGCGTCGTAGGTGTTGTCGACCAGCGTCGTGATGACGACCTCGTCGACGGGTTGGAGGGCGATGGGGTCGACGGCCTCGCCGTCAGCGGTCCGCGGCATCGCCTCCGCGGCGGATCCGTCGCTGTCGCACATGACCGGACGTTAGTCCTTGTTGCCAGGCGGCATGGACGCCCTTGCGTTCCCGTTTGCCCGTTTCGGTCAAGGGAGCCTGTCCTGGTAGACCGGCGGCGGGACCAAGCGGCTCACGGGGACGGCGACGATCCGGCTCGAGTACGCCGACATCGTCAGGGACCACGACCTCGGACCCGACGGGCCGTGACTCGGTGGCGACGACCTACTTCACGAACCTGACCCTCTCCGACGACAAGGACGGGCAGGACTACTACCAGCGGTCGTCGCCGGACGCGTCCGGTGGGACCGACACCTCTCGGATCTCGCTCAACGGCGTGACGGCGGATCCCGTCGAGCCGTCAGGAGGAGCGGCAGACGCAGAGCCGGGCGAGCCCGGGAGCCTTCTTGGCCCCGGCGATCGTGCTCGGGACGTCCGCGTCGTCGGCCACGTGGGCGATCACGTCGTAGGGTCCCGAGGTCAGGACCGTCTCGGCGACGCTCGGCAGTGACGCGAGGTGCGACGCCACGTCCGCTGCCCGTCCGGGGTCGGCCTGGAGCAGGAGAGTGGTCACGCTCCCTACGGTCCCGCGCCCGTGTTCCCCGCTGAGGTCGGTGACGTTGCGGGCAGGTGACAGCATGGGACGGGTGTGCACAGTCGTCGTCCGGTGGGCGCCGTCGCAGCCGGTCCGCGTCCTCGCCCTGCGCGACGAGCTGACGACCCGCCCCTTCGACGGTCCCGGGGAGCACTGGACCCTGGGCATCGTCGGCGGACGTGACCGGACCGCGGGCGGGACGTGGTGCGCCAGCGACGTCCTTGCCGGTGCGACGGCGCTGGTGCTGAACCGGCCGCAGAAGCGCGTCGCCGACCCGTGGGCGCCGAGTCGCGGCGTCGTGCCCCTGATCGCGCTCGAGCGCGGACCCGGGTGGCCGGACCACCTCGCGCTCCAGGGGATGGCGAGCTTCGCCCTTGTCCTCGTGACGCCGTCGGCGCTCCAGCTGTGGGTGTTCGACGGCGCGTCGCTCGTCGCCACCGACCTGGCACCCGGCACGCACATGGTCACCTCGGGAGGTGCCGAGGACGGGAAGGCCGACCGGTTCCTGGCAGCGTTCGCGGAGGACGACTGGAGGGCTGTCGTGCAGGCACAGCTCCCCCAGGACGACCCGGCGGCGCTCGTCGTGCGGCACGAGGAGGAGGGGCTCGTCTTCGCGACCGTGTTCGGCCAGCTGATCGTGAGCAGCCCGGGACACCTGCACCTCGAGCACAGCCGTACCCCGTGGTCGTCCGAGGACTGGTCCGCTCAGGACTTCTAGCGGAGCCGGCGACGCAGTGCGAGAGCCGTGCCGAGGAGCAGGCCGGCGGCGAGGACCGGGAGGCCGGCGGGGAGACCGGTCGAGGCGAGCCGGCCGCCGGGCACCGGGCGCCCGTCGACCTGGCCGGGGACCGTGCCGGTGCCGACCGGGCCGGTGGTCCCGCCGACCGAGGTGGCCCGCGCGCCGACGACGAAGGGGCAGCCGAGCGAGCCGGCGACGTCCGTGACGGGCGCGAGCCCCGTACCGATGACGCGGCGGCTCTGGGCGGAGGAGGCCACGAACGTCGAGCCCTTGCCCACGACGGTGCCCAGCTTCGCCGCGGCGAAGGCGCCGCCGGGGATGTCGACCTGCACCTCGTTGCTCTTGGTGTCGAAGCGGCCGGTCACGCCCTTCAGAGCGACGCCGGTGGTCGAGCTGACGCCGTAGGAGTCGCCCGTGCCGGCGTTGCGCTGCACGGTCGTCGCGAAGCCGACCTTGTCGAAGGTGAACCCGAACTCGTACTCCTCGCCCGTGGACCCGGTGGCGGGCAGCTGTGACAGGTCGAGGACCTTCGTGTGCAGGGTGACGACCTTCTTCGCGGCGTCGTAGGTCAGGTAGCCCTTGGTGATGTCGAGACCAGGGGCGCTCGGGATCGGCGCCTGGGCCACCGCGACCGTGTTCGCGTCACCCGACGCGTCGGTGAAGGCGCCACCGAGCGGGCACACGACCTTGGGCAGGGTGATCGTCTGCGGGGTGAGCGGCTTTCCGGTCAGCAGGTTCACGCCGGTCGTCTGCCGGGTGTAGCCGCTGATCAGGGAACCGGGCGCGGCGGCGTTGTCGGCCAGGGCGACGTTGGCCCGGCCCTGCTTGTCGATGGCGACCTCAAAGAAGTCGAGCAACGAGCGGTCGCCGGTGCTGAAGGGTGCCCCGGGCACCGGGACCAGTGAGCAGAAGGTGCCGTTCTGGCAGATGTCGCCGGTGTGCACCGCCGGCGTGATCGCCTCGCTGTAGTTGAGCACCGTCGGGGTGGTCCTCCCGCCGCTGGCCTTGTGGGCGTTGCCGAGCTGGCTGAAGGCCACCGTCCAGGACGTCTTCGCGTCACCGGGGTCGCGGTAGGCGAGGTTCGACGTCGGAGCGCCGCCCTCACCGTGGTACCAGACGACGTCGAGGTAGCCGTCCGCCCCGGCGGCGAGCCAGGGGAACAGGTCGCTCTTGCCGGGATCGGGCTTCTCGGCTCCCGTGCCCGCCACCAGCCCCGTGTTGTCGCGGTTGACCTGGAAGGGCTTCGAGAAGGTCTTGCCGCCGTCGGTGCTCGCGGCGTACTCGACCTTGAACCCGTCGGACCAGACGACGTAGACGTTGCCCTGCTTGTCGACGTCGACGACCGGGAACAGCAGGTTGAGCTCACGGCGGCTCTTCGGGTCGACGCTGTAGACCTTCGTGTCGGTCCAGGTGAGGCCGCCGTCGTCCGAGCGGGCGAGGTAGACCGTGTCGACGTGGTTGTAGGCCGCTCCTGGCGCGTTGGTGTCGACCTGGGACTGCGCGTTGTCCGCGGCGTCACGCGGCGCGCCGAACACCGCGTACATCCGGTGGGAGGCCTCGCCGGACAGCAGGTTGCTGCTCCCGGTGGGGTGCGAGTAGTCGACGGCGATGTTCCCGACCTGGTTGGCGTTCGCCGCCGCCGGGAGCGTGGCGGCGTCGATGATCCCGTGCGCGCCGTCAGGCGCGAGCGAGACGTAGGTCTGCCCACCGTCGACCGACTCCGAGACGACGATCTGGCTCGTGTCGACCTTGTGGTAGATCAGGAAGTTGGTCTTGTCGCCGTCGAAGGCCTGCCACTGGCGGTCGGTCAGGGTGTTCTGCGTCGCGTAGGGGTTGGCGAGCTGGAAGTGCTCGCCGCAGTCGGTGGAGACGGCAACCGTGAAGTTGTCGAGGAGGTCGACGTTGTGCAGACCGCTGTAGGCGATCGTGTCGCAGCGCGACTCGCCGACCGGCTTGTTGCCGACGCTGATCTCGGAGTCACCACCGCCCGTGCCGAGGTCGGGCTGCTGCACGGGTGACTGCAGGAACGTGTGCGTCCCGTTGGCGTTGCGCTGGTCGGTGATGCGCCAGAAGTTGCTGCCGAGGCCCGACGGGGCGGAGACGTAGGCGGCGGACCGGCCGTCGGCGGGCACCCGGATGCTCGGCTCCGCACCGCCACCGGCGAGCAGCAGGGGCGGGCTGAAGCCCGCGCCGGTGGCGGCCCGCGCCGGCAGTGCGCTGAGCGCGCCGCCGACGAGGACCAGGCTCACGGACAGGAGCGCGGTGGCACGGGTGCTTCGCATGCCGCAGGTGTTCGCTGTTCTCGACGCGTTTCCTCCTGCGACCGGTTGACAGTGAGATGCTTGTCAGGTGCGCCGGCTGCTTGCACTCGCCCTGCTCCTCGCCGCTGTCCCGGCCCTTCCGGCGCGGGCGACGCCCGGGCCGTACCACTGGTCCTCGAAGCCCATCGACAGCAAGACGGCCGCGCGGATGAGATACAGCTACCACTCCGGGTGCCCGGTCGCCCTCTCGGACCTGCGGTACCTGACGATGAGCTACATCGGGTGGGACGGGGGTGGGCACACGGGGGAGATGGTGGTGCACGCGAACTCAGTGACCGCGGTCGCCAACGCCTTCAACCGGATGTACGACCAGCGCTTCCCGATCCGTCGGATGCGCCTCGTCGACGACTACCAGGGCAGCGACGACCGCTCGATGGCCGACGACAACACGAGCGCGTTCAACTGCCGAGCCGTGTCGGGCAGCAGCGGCTGGAGCATGCACGCGTACGGGCAGGCCGTGGACGTCAACCCGGTCGAGAACCCCTACGTCCACGGCGGACGTGTCGATCCGCCGAACGGCAAGGCCTACGCCACCCGCAGTCCCGCGCGCAAGGGGATGGTGACGCGCGACGTCATCGGCGACTTCCGCGTCCACCACTGGGGATGGGGCGGCTACTTCACGAACAGCAAGGACTGGCAGCACTTCTCGCGCAACGGGAAGTAGTCTGGGGCTCCGCCGTCACCCCCGAGAAGTGCCCCTCCATGCCCTCGACCACTTTCCGCGCCTCGGCGGTCCTGACCGCGCTCGCCCTCGGCCTCGGATCGGGCGTCGTGCTCCTGAGCCCCGCGGCGGCGGTGTCTCCACCCAGCCGTCCGAGCACCAGCGCCAAGCAGCCGCTGAGCAGCAGGCTCCTGGCCTCCCGCGGTCCGGTCGACGTGCTCGTCGAGGTGGAGGGACCGTCACCCGCCGCCGTCTTCACCGCACAGCGGGCGAGCGGACTCGCCCGTGCCAGCGCGGCCGAGCGCAGCGCCCAGCGGGCGACGGCCGCGAGGGTGGACGCCCTGCGCGGCCGGCTCGCAGGTCAGGGCACGGTGCTTTACACCACTACCCGCATCGTGCCCGGTGTCGCGCTGCGGACCGATGCGGCCGGCCTGAGCTCTCTGGCCGGGCTGCCGGGCGTCGCAGCCGTGCTGCCGATGACGGTCAAGCGGCGCAGCAACGCGCGCGCCGATGAGGTGACCCGGGCGCTCAGCACCTGGACCGCGCGGTCGGACACCGGCCGAGGCGTCACGGTCGGCGTCATCGACACCGGCATCGACTACACCCACGCAGACTTCGGCGGCGGTGGCCTCGCCGACTTCGTCGCGAACGACACGACCCACGTGCCCGCGGACGGAGCGCCCTACGCCGGTGACGTGGCCTTTCCGACTCCCAAGGTCGTCGGTGGCTACGACTTCGCCGGTGACGCGTACGACGGGGACAACGAGCCGTCCCCGGACGACGACCCGCAGGACTGCGCCACGGCCAAGGGCGGCGGCCACGGCACGCACGTCGCCGGGACGGTGGCCGGGCTCGGCGTCACGTCGACCGGCGCCCCGTTCACCGGTTCGTACGCCGGCTTGACCGCGAGCGACGTCGGGGCGATGAGGATCGGCCCGGGCGCTGCGCCGGACGCGAAGCTCGTCGCGCTGCGGGTCTTCGGGTGCGACGGCGGCACGCTGCTCACCGCGAAGGCGCTCGACTACGTGGCGGGGCTCAACACCGACGACGACCCGGGCAACGACGTCAACATCGTGAACCTGTCGTTCGGGTCGGACTTCACCCGCGGGGACGACCCCGATGCGCAGGCCGTCGACGCCATCGCCGATCTCGGCGTGCTGCCCGTCGTCTCGGCGGGCAACGCAGGAGACCTCTACGGCGCCGTGGGCTCGCCCGGCAGCGCCCGCAGGGCGCTCACCGTCGCGGCCACCGATGACGGGGTCGACACGGTCGACGGCATCAGGCTCACCATCGAGGGGACGGACACCACCTACCCTGCGACCAACGCCTCGGCCTACGACTTCCGCGCCGCTCCCGCTGACGAGGTCGGCCAGCTCGCGTCGCTCACCCAGGCATCGAACAGCGACGGCTGCGACCCGCTGGACCCAGCCGACGCCGCTGCGGTGTCGGGGAAGTACGCGCTCCTCGCGTGGGACGACGACGACACCACGCGCCGGTGCGGTTCCACGGACCGTGCGGCGAGGGTGAAGGCGGCCGGCGCCCTCGGTGCCGTCCTCGCGAGCAGCACCGAGCGGTTCTCGGCGGGCATCACCGGCGACCCCGACATCCCCGTGACCCTGGTGAGCAAGACCGGCGGGGACACCGCCCGCGCCGCGCTCACGGCGGGCAAGACCGTGACGGTGAGGTTCGGCTTCGGCTACCGGGCCGGTTCGGCGAACGGCTCGAAGGTCGTCGACCTGCCGAGCACGGACGCGCTCGCGGACTTCAGCTCGCGGGGCGGCACGCCGGCCGACGGATACCTGAAGCCGGACGTCAGCGCACCCGGGCTGCACACGTTCTCGGCGGACGCAGGGACCGGCGACGAGGGGCTCGATGACAGCGGTACGTCGATGGCTGCGCCGCAGGCGGCGGGCGTCGCAGCGCTGGTGAAGGCCGTGCACCCGGGCTGGAGCCCCGAGGAGCTCAAGGCCGCCGTCATGAACACCGCCTCCGGCGCGGTCACCACCGAGGGTCATGGTGCCGGCGCCGGCTACGGCGTGACCCGCGTCGGCACGGGTCGGGTCGACGCCCTGCAGGCCGCCGCCGGCAACGTGATCGCCTTCGTCACCAGCGACCCCGGCGCCGTCGGCCTGGGTTTCGGGCCCATCGCCGTCAGCGGAGCGCTCGACCTCGTCAAGACGGTCGAGGTCGAGAACTACGCCGACCAAGCGGCCTCGTACGCCCTCAGCTACGTGTCGGCGCAGGACGTCCCCGGTGTGACCTTCGTGCCCTCGGTGACCTCCCTGACCGTGCCGGCAGCCACCTCCGGCGTGCCGGGGACAGCCACCTTCGCGGTGACCATGTCGGTGTCGTCCAGCGCTGCCCTCCGCAGGACACCCGACCCGACGATCTCGCTCCGGCAGCACGACCTCGACCGCGCGTTCCTGGCTGAGGAGAACGGGCGTCTCCGGCTCGCTCCTGTCGGTGGTGGCCCTGCTCTCGTGCTGCCCGCCGCCGTGGCGCCGCGACCTGCGTCGACGATGTCGGCGCCGTCGAGCATCACCCTGGTGAAGGGGCCGCACGACGCGTCCAGCGCCACCCTCGCCCTGAGCGGCGCGCCGGTGAGCAACGGAGCGCGGGGTGCCGTCGACTCCGTGCAGAGCCTCGTCGGCGGCTTCCAGCTCCAAGCGAGCAGCCCGCCCCTGAGCAGCTGCCTGCCGGGCCAGGTCGACGGCTGCCTCACCTTCCCGACCGAGCGGGCCGGTGACCTCCAGTACGTCGGGGCCGCCGTCTCCGAGGGGATGCTCGGGATCGCGCTGACGACCCGCGCTCCCGTCTACACGCCTGCCTACAACCCCGCGACGGACGGGAATGCCGGCGAGATCGGCTACCTGGTCACCATCGACACCGACGGCAACGGCAGCCCCGACCGCGAGGTCGACGTCACGCGGTACTCGCCGGACACGGACGTCTACGTCGCGGAGACCTACGACCTCGCCACTGGCGACCTCCTCGACGACCAGCCGCTGAACTCCGTGTACGCGGCGACCGACACCAACCTCATCGGGAGCAACGCGATGATCCTGCCGGTGTCCTTGGAGGCGCTCGGGCTGCCGGTAGACCGCACCAGGATCGACTACACCGTCACGACCGTCAGCCTCGACGACCTCGCGTCGACCATCGACACCGTGGGCCCGTTGAGCTTCGACACCGCCCATCCCTCCGTGTCGGTCACTCCCCGGACGGCCGGGACGCTGCTCAGCCCGGACGTCCCGGGCACGGCGCTGCGGGTGCTCGGCGATGCGGCCGGCGCGCGCGCCGACGACCTCGGCCTGCTTCTCCTGCACCTGCACAACGCTGATGCGACGAGGGCTCAGGTGGTGAGCGTCTCGACCGCCGTCGACCCGCGGCTGCAGAGCTACACGCCGGTCGGCCCGGTGCCGGTGCTCACCACCACCAACGGCCGGACGCTCGGGCCGGGCGGTGTCATCGACGTGCCGCTTCGAGGTCGGGCCAACGTGCCGCAGAGCGCGACCGCCGTGGTCCTCAACGTCCAGGCCCTACACGGCACCGCCCCGGCGTCGGACGTCAAGGTCTACCCGACCGGCCGGCCCGTCCCCGCGTCCAGTGTCCTGAACACCACGAAGGGGGGCACGACCTCGAACCTCGTCGTCGTACCCCTCGGCGCGGACGGCAAGGTCCGCGTCCGCAACGGCGCGGGCCGGACCGATGTCATCGCCTACCTGTCCGGCTTCTACGAGCCCGGCGTGAGCCACGGCACGTTCGTGGCCTCGCCGACCACGCGCTTCGACACGCGCGCGAGCGGAGGCGCCCTCGGTGCGCGGAGGGCCCGCACGGTCACACTGGCTCCGCCCCCGGGTGCGACGGCGGTCGTGCTCGAGGCGACGGCCGTCAACCCGGACGGGGACGGGCTGCTGCGCATCACGCCGCCGGGCTCGGTCGTCAACGTGCCGAGCGTCGTGTTGAGAAAGGGGCAGGACCGCACGACGTCCGACGTCGTGGTCCTCGGCGGCGCTACCCGGCAACAGGTCCAGCTCTACGCGGACGCGGCCACCGACGTCGTTCTGGACGTGAAGGGCTGGTACGTGGGCCAGGGAGCGGCCGCCTTCTCGACGACCGGCCCGACCAAGGTGCTGGACACCCGGACGGGCATCGGCGTCCCGCGGGGTCGCATCCCTGCACGGGGGACCCGGGACCTCGTCGTCGCCGGGGTCGCTGGCGTGCCCGCCGACGCCACCTCCGTGGTGCTCGCCCTGACCGGGCTGGGCGCCGCGGCGCGGACCTTCGTGGCCGCCTACCCGACTCCCGTGGGCGGGACCGCCGCACCGATCCTGACGGATCTGAACCTGCCGGCCGGCGCGACGGTGCCGAACCTCGTGACCGTCAAGGTGGGCGCCGGCGGCGCGATCCGGCTACGCAGCGCAGCGGCCGCCGTGGACCTCGTGGGATACGTGCTCGGTTATGGCACGGGCTGACTCCAGGCGGCCCGGGAGCAGCCCGCCGACCTCCCTGGGCGGCGGCCGCCGGCATCAGCGAGAATGGTCGGACCCCGATGGCCGAGAAGACCTGCACCACAGGAGATGAAGACGTGACCGACGTCAAGCTGGAAACCCCCAACGGCATGATCGAGCTGCCGATCGTGGAGGGGACCGAAGAGCCGTCCGGTCTCGACATCAGCAAGCTGCTCGCGGGCACCGGGCAGGTGACGCTCGACATCGGCTTCGTGAACACCGCGAGCTGCAAGAGCGCCATCACCTACATCGACGGTGACGCCGGCATCCTGCGCTACCGCGGCTACCCGATCGAGCAGCTGGCCGAGCACGCCAGCTTCCTCGAGGTCGCCTGGCTGCTCATCTACGGCGAGCTGCCGACCGAGGAGGAGCTCACCGGCTTCAAGGCCAAGATCCGCCGGCACACGATGCTGCACGAGGACATGCGCGAGTTCTTCAGCGGCTTCCCGACCGACGCGCACCCGATGGCAGTGCTCTCGTCCGCGGTCGCCGCGCTGTCGACCTTCTACCAGGACAGCCTCGACCCCTTCGACCCGGAGCACGTCGAGTCCTCCACCATCCGGCTGCTCGCGAAGATGCCGACCATCGCGGCGTACGCGCACAAGAAGTCGATCGGTCAGCCGTTCCTCTATCCCGACAACAACCTCGGCTACGTCGACAACTTCCTGCGCATGACGTT
>JAODNF010000484.1 GCA_025464915.1 Frankiales bacterium
CTGAAGACCTCCACGACGACGTACTCCTGGAACGGCAGCCAGTACACGAGGACACGCTGCACGGGAGACCTGTGCTAGCTAGAAGTGCTTCTCCAGGGACGTCACCTTCGACTGCAGGGCACCGGTGACGCCCTCGCGCAGGTCGGCCTTGAGCACCAGCGAGACGCGCGGCGACACCGCGGCGACGGCCATGGTGGCCGCCTTGACGACGGCCATCACCTCGTCCCACTCCCCCTCGACGTTCGTGAACATCGCGTTGGTCTCGTTGGCGAGGCCTGATTCGCGGACGACGCGGACCGCCGCGGCGACCGCCTGCGCGTAGGACCCGTCCGGGTCCGGTGAGGCGGGCGCGACGGAGAAGGCAACGGTGAGGGACAACAGACACTCCTAGGGCTCTGTGCCAGTGTTGCCCACATGCTCATCGACACCCCCGACGGTCGGCAGCTCGAGGTCCTGGACGGCGGCGGCGACGGCCTGCCGTGCGTCTTCCACACCGGCACCCCCGGCGGGCCGGTGCTGACGGAGAAGCGCCTCGCGGCCGCGGCGGACGCGGGGCTCCGGTGGATCGGCTACGCCCGCCCGGGCTACGGGCAGAGCACCCCCATGCCCGGGAGGTCGGTCGCGGACGCGGCGCAGGACACGGCGACCGTGCTGGACGCCCTCGGGCTGAGCACCTTCGTGACGGCCGGGGCATCGGGCGGCGGCCCGCACGCGCTCGCGTGCGCCGCGCTGCTGCCGGGCCGCTGCCTGGCCGCGGCGACCCTCGCCGGGGGCGGGCCGTTCGACGCCGAGGGCCTGGACTTCCTGGCCGGCATGGGTGAGGACAACCTCGTCGAGTTCGGCCTGGCGGTCGGGGGCAGGGAGGTCCTCGAGGCCGCGATGCCGGCCTACGCGCAAGAGGTTCGGGGCGTGACCCCGGAGGGCATCGTCGCGTCGTTGAGCAGCCTGCTGCCGCCGGTCGACCGCGAGGTCCTCAGCAGCGACGTGGGTCGCGACGTGGCGGCCGGCTTCCACAAGGCGCTCGAGGTCGGGTACGACGGCTGGCTCGACGACGACCTCGCGCTCGTGAAGCCGTGGGGCTTCGACCTGTCGACCATCCGGGTGCCGGTCGTCGTCTGGCAGGGCGGTCAGGACCTGATGGTGCCGCTGGCCCACGGGCAGTGGCTCGCCGCGAACGTGCCCGGCGCCCGCGCCGAGCTGCACGACGAGCACGGCCACCTCAGCCTCGTGGTGGCCCACCTCCCCGCGGTGCTCAAGGAGCTCGCCGACCTCGCACGATGACGGGCTAGCGGCTCGTCCTCCGGACGACGAAGGGCGCGAACGGGGACCCGATCGTCAGCACCAGCAGGGTCTTGAGCCCCGACCACCCGAGCTGGGAGCGCAGCGTCAGGACCAGGTAGACCAGCCCGAGGAACAGCACGCCGTGGATCGGTCCCATGACCGGCACGGCGTTGAACGACGTGGTCCGCTTCAGGACCGAGCACACCAGCAGGATCCCGAACGAGACGGTCTCGACGAGGGCGACGACCCTCAGGGCGCGCAGGGTCGTGGGCTCAGCGACGGCGGTGGTCATGTCTCCAGCTCGAAGTCGTCGAAGTCGAAGCCGGGTACGACGACGCACCCGCACACCACAGCCTGCCCGCCCTCGGGCGTTGCCGCCTGCCACTCCCCCGGCTCGACCAGGTGCTGCAGGGTCCCGCCCGGCCCGAGCGCGACGGTCCGCTCGAGCGACGGTGACGCGGCAGTGCCGCCGAGGGAGAGAAGCAGGGTGCCACCGCCCTGCCAGAGCCAGAGCTCGGCTGAGCGGACCCGGTGCCACGCGGAGCGCTGGCCGGGCTCGAGCAGGAACAGGATCGAGGTGCCGGCGCTGCGCTCGCCGAACGGCGTGGGCACGACGTCCGGGCTGCGCCACGTCTCGCGGTACCAGCCGCCCTCGGGGTGTGGCTTGAGGTCGAGGGACTCAGGTGTCACGGATCAGCTCGTCTGCCGCGGTGTAGGGGTCGAGCTCGCCCGCCGCGACCCGGGCGGCCAGGACGTCGAGGGCGCCGTTGCGCAGGTCGACGCGCAGGGCGGTGAGGGCGATGGCCTCGACCTCGTCCGCGGCCCGCGTGGTTCGGCGCCGCTCGAGGGCGCCCGAGGCCGCGAGCCACTGACCGTGCTGCTCGATGGCGTCGACGAGATCGTCGACACCCTCGCTCTTGGTCGCGACCGTCTTGACGATCGGGACGTGCCAGCTGCCGTCGGTCCGTCCCGTGAGGGACAGCACGTGCCGCAGGTCGCGGGCGACGGTGTCGGCGCCGTCGCGGTCGGCCTTGTTCACGACGAGCACGTCGGCGATCTCGAGGATGCCGGCCTTGCTGGCCTGGATGCCGTCGCCCATGCCGGGCGCGAGCAGGACCAGGGTCGTGTCGGCGAGGCGTGCGATGTCGAGCTCGGCCTGGCCGACGCCGACGGTCTCGATGACGATGACGTCGCAGCCCGCTGCCGAGAGCACCCGCAGCGCCTGAGGGGTCGCCCAGGACAGGCCGCCGAGGTGGCCGCGGGTGGCCATCGACCGGATGAAGACGCCGTCGTCCGTGGCGTGCTCCTGCATCCGCACGCGGTCGCCGAGCAGCGCACCGCCGGAGAACGGCGACGAAGGGTCGATCGCGAGGACGCCGACCTTGAGGCCGCGCCGCCGGTAGGCCGCGACCAGGGCGGCCGTCGACGTGGACTTGCCGACGCCCGGCGAGCCCGTGAGGCCGACGACCCGCGCGTTCCCCGCCTTGCCGGCGAGCAGGGCCATCACCTCGCGCAGCGCGGGCGAGGCGTCCTCGACGAGGCTGATGAGGCGCGCGACAGCACGCGCCTCACCGGCCTCGGCCCGGGCGACGAGGTCCGGGACGTCGAGCGGCTTACGCAGAAGGCACCGTGATCAGCAGCGCGTCGCCCTGACCGCCGCCACCGCACAGAGCGGCGGCGCCGAGCCCGCCGCCGCGGCGCTTGAGCTCCAGGGCCAGGTGCAGGACCACGCGGGCGCCGGAGGCACCGATCGGGTGCCCGAGCGCGATGGCGCCGCCGTTGACGTTGACCTTCTCGGGGTCGACGCCGAGCGCGGCGGTCGAGGCGATGCCGACGGCGGCGAACGCCTCGTTGAGCTCGAACAGGTCGATGTCCTCGATCTTCTGACCCGACTTGGCCAGGGCCGCTTTGATGGCGTTCGCCGGCTGCTCCTGCAGCGAGTTGTCCGGCCCGGCGACGATGCCGTGCGCACCGATCTCCGCGATCCAGGACAGGCCGAGCGACTCGGCCTTCTGCTTGCTCATGACGACGACCGCGGCCGCACCGTCGCTGATCTGCGAGGCGTTCCCTGCGGTGAGCGTGCCGTCCTTGACGAAGGCGGGCTTCAGGGCCGCCAGGGACTCGGCGGTCGTGGCGCCGCGGACGCCCTCGTCCTCGGAGACGACGATCGGGTCGCCCTTCCGCTGCGGGATCGTGACCGGGACGATCTCGTCGTTGAAGATGCCGTCCTTGATCGCCTTGGCGGCGAGCTCGTGGCTGCGCGCGGCGAAGACGTCTTGCTCCTCACGGGTCTGCGTCGCGAAGTTGGCGGCCGCCTTCTCCGTCGCCTCGCCCATCGCGACCTTGTCGAACGCGTCGAACAGCCCGTCGTGGAAGGTCGCGTCGAGGATCTCGGCGTTGCCGTAGCGGTAGCCGCCACGGGCCTTGGGAAGCAGGTACGGAGCCTGCGTCATCGACTCCATGCCGCCGGCCACGACGACCTCGACCTCACCGGCACGGATCAGCTGGTCGGCGAGCGCGATCGCGTCCAGACCCGACAGGCAGACCTTGTTGATCGTGAGGGCCGGGACCTGCATCGGGATGCCGCCCTTGACCGCTGCCTGGCGTGCGGTGATCTGACCCTGGCCGGCCTGGAGCACGTGGCCCATGATCACGTAGTCGACCTGGTCGCCGGAGACGCCGGCCCGCTCCAGGGCGCCCGCGATGGCGATGCCACCGAGGTCCATGGCCGTGAAGTCCTTGAGGGCTCCGGAGAGCTTGCCGATCGGCGTACGAGCGCCGGCCACGATCACGCTGGTCATGTGGGGGGTCCTCCTGCAGTCAGTGACGTCCCTGCAACGATAGGCCCGTACCGAACCGCGTTCTACAGGGAGTCAGTGTTATGGGCATCACGCACAGGGCCGCAGGTGCCATCACGGCAATTGACCACGTCGGCATCGCCGTCGCGGACCTCGACGCCGCCATCGCCCTCTACGAGAAGGCCTACGGGATGACGTGCGTGCACGTCGAGGTCAACGAGGAGCAGGGCGTGCGCGAGGCGATGATGGAGGTCGGCACCTCGGGGTCGTACATCCAGCTGCTCGAGCCGCTGAACCCGGACACCACCATCGGGAAGTTCCTGGACAAGAACGGCCCCGGCATCCAGCAGATGGCCTACCGCACGGACGACCTGGACGCGCTGTCCGACCAGCTGCGCGGCGAGGGCATGCGGCTGCTCTACGACGAGCCCCGCAAGGGCACCGCCGGCAGCCGCGTGAACTTCATCCACCCCAAGAGCGCCGGCGGCGTTCTGGTGGAGCTCGTCGAGCCCAGCGCCGACGGCATGGGCCACTAGCCACTCCAGCGCGCCGGCGACGGCTGGCAGAACGCTCCCGGCTGCAGAGGTCAGCAGGGCGTGAGACGTCCGTCACGTGAACGCTGGAGGAAGGCTGGGGCGGCGCACCCGGGGCACCTACCCCTCGGTAGCCTGCGGGCAACGCATCTGACCAGGGAGTGTGCACGTGAAGGAGATCCTCGAGGCCATCCTGGCCGGCGAGACCCCCGAGGGACCGGTTCCGTCGTCCTACCGGGGAGTGGTCGTCCGCAAGGACGAGGCCGGCATGTTCGAGGGCGTCGCGACCCGTGACAAGGACCCGCGCAAGAGCCTGCACATCGACGAGGTGGCTACTCCTGAGCTCGGCCCGGGCGAGGCCATCGTCGCCGTCATGGCGAGCTCGGTGAACTTCAACACCGTCTGGACCTCGATCTTCGAGCCGGTCAGCACGTTCGGCTTCCTCGAGCGCTACGGCAGGACCGGCCCCATGGGCAAGCGCCACGACCTGCCCTACCACGTCGTCGGCTCCGACCTGTCCGGCGTCGTGCTGGCCGTCGGCCCGGGCGTGCAGAAGTGGAAGGCCGGCGACCGCGTCGTCGCCCACTGCCTGAGCGTCGAGATGGAGGACCCCGAGGGGTACGACGACGCGATGCTCGACCCGCAGCAGCGCATCTGGGGCTTCGAGACCAACTTCGGCGGCCTCGCCGAGCTGGCTCTCGTCAAGAGCAACCAGCTGATGCCGAAGCCCGAGCACCTCACCTGGGAGGAGGCGGCCTGCCCCGGCCTCGTCAACTCCACGGCCTACCGCCAGCTCGTGTCGAAGAACGCCGGCCAGATGAAGCAGGGCGACAACGTGCTCGTGTGGGGCGCCTCGGGCGGTCTCGGCTCCTACGCGACCCAGTACGTGCTCAACGGTGGCGGCACCCCGATCTGCGTCGTGTCCTCCCCCGACAAGGCCGACATCTGCCGGTCGATGGGCGCCGAGCACGTCATCGACCGCAACGCCGAGGGCTACAAGTTCTGGAAGGACGAGCGCACCCAGGACCCGAAGGAGTGGCAGCGCTTCGGCAAGCAGATCCGCTCCATGACGGGGGGCGAGGACATCGACATCGTCTTCGAGCACCCCGGGCGTGAGACCTTCGGCGCCTCGGTCTACGTCACGCGCAAGGGCGGCACCATCACGACCTGCGCCTCGACCAGCGGCTACATGCACGAGTACGACAACCGCTACCTCTGGATGAACCTCAAGCGCATCGTCTCGAGCCACTTCGCGAACTACCGCGAGTCGTGGGAGGCCAACCGCCTCATCGCCAAGGGCAAGATCCACCCGACGCTGTCCAAGACCTACGCCCTCGAGGACACCGGTCAGGCCGCGTTCGACGTCCACAAGAACGCCCATCAGGGCAAGGTCGGCGTGCTGTGCCTGGCCCCCAGCGAGGGCCTCGGCGTGCTGCCCGAGAAGCAGGAGTTCCGCGACAAGCACCTCGAGGCGATCAACCGCTTCAAGAACGTCTGATCGACCCGACAGAGGGGCTTCGTCCGCGTTGCAACGCGGACGAACCCCCTTTGTCCTGCGTGCCGCACGCGTAAGACGGCGCGTTTGCTGGTATCACCATGAGCATGAGCGACGAGCACCTTCTCCCCCTGCACGACGAGGAGGACACCGGCGGCTTCGACACGGCGCTGCGCGGCTACGACAAGCGACAGGTCGAGGACTACGTCGAGCGCGTCGAGGTCGCCCTCAGCGACGCGGACCGGCAGCACATCGAGGACGGCGAGCGGATGGCTGCCCTCGAGCTCGAGCTGGCCGCCCTCCGGGACCGGCTCGCCGACGCCGAGCAGCGCGCCGCCGGGCTCCCCGAGCCGTCGTCGCGGATCGCCGCCCGCGCCGCCGAGATCCTCCGCCTCGCCGAGGAGGAGGCCGATCAGATCGTCGGCCAGGCCCGCGAACGTGCCGAGACCGCCGTCGCCGACCGGACCGTCGAGCTCGACCGCCGGGCCCAGGAGCTCGCCGCCACCCAGGCCGAGGCCGACTCCGCGCGCTTGGATGCGCAGCGCGATGCCGAAGCGGTGCGCAGCCGTGCCAAGGAGGAGGCGACCAACCTCTTCCACACGGCCCGCGCCGACGCAGAGTCCCGGGTCGCCAACGCCAAGGCCGAGGCGGAGTCCCTCGTCAGCGCCGCGCACGAGGAGGCCGAGCGCAAGAAGCGCACCGCCGAGGAGGACGTCGCCATCGTCCACGAGGACGGCCGCGAGCGGGCCCGACGGATGGTCGCCGAGGCCCAGGCGCAGGTCGAGGAGCTGGCCCGCCAGCGCGACGCCATCGCCGCTCAGCTCCAGCAGCTGCGCGAGACCCTGTCCGCCGCCGTCCA
>JAODNF010000010.1 GCA_025464915.1 Frankiales bacterium
GCTTCGGCAAGGGCAACTTCAAGGCCCTGTTCGAGGCGATCGAGCGCGAGCAGGAGCGCCGGGGGAACTTGTGACCCCGCCCTCGATCTGGGGCAACCTGTAGGCCATGCCCTACTACCGGAGCGTCGGCGAGGTCCCGAACAAGCGGCACGACCAGTTCCGCCAGCCCGACGGGCGGCTGTACGCCGAGGAGCTGATGGGTGAGGAGGGCTTCTCCTCCGACAGCGCCCTGCTCTACCACCGGGAGCTGCCGACCCGGATCGTCAACGCGGTGTCGGCCGGCGACGACAGCGCCCCCCTCGAGGCGCCCGAGGTGCTGCTCCCCCGGCACCTGCTGACGCACAAGCTGCCGACCGGCGACGACCTGGTCACCGGGCGCAGCGTGCTGATGGGCAACGGCAACGTCCGGATCTCCTACGCCGCCGCAACCTCGGACAGCGCGCTCTACCGCGACTCCGACGGCGACCTGCTCGTCTACGTCGAGTCCGGCACGGGCGTGCTCGAGTCGGTCTTCGGCGCACTGGCGATCGGACCGGGCGACTACGTCGTGGTCCCGACGGGCACGACGCACCGCTGGGTCGTCACCGAGGGACCGCTGCGGACGCTGGTCGTCGAGGCCCGCGGGCACGTCACGATCCCGAAGCAGTACCTCGGCAAGCACGGCCAGGTGCTCGAGGCCTCGCCCTACTGCGAGCGTGACTTCCGGATGCCATCCGAGCCGCTGCTGGTCGACGGTGGCGAGACGGACGTGCTGGTACGACGACGGGGCCGCCTCACGACGTACACCTATGCGTCGCACCCCTTCGACGTGGTCGGGTGGGACGGGTGCCTCTACCCCTACGCGCTGTCCATCCACGACTTCGAGCCCATTACGGGACGGCTGCACCAGCCGCCGCCGGTGCACCAGACGTTCGCGGGTCCCGGCTTCGTCATCTGCTCGTTCGTGCCGCGCCTGCTCGACTACCACCCCGAGGCCGTCCCGGTGCCCTACAACCACAGCAACGTCGACAGCGACGAGGTCCTCTTCTACTGCGGCGGCGACTTCACCTCGCGCGCCGGCAGCGGCATCGGTCAGGGCTCGATCTCCTTGCACCCGGGCGGATTCGTCCACGGCCCGCAGCCCGGCTCCGTGGAGAGGGCCCTCGGCAAGGCGGCGACGGACGAGCTCGCGGTCATGGTCGACACCTTCGCCCCGCTCGACCTCGCCCCGGCGGCGTACGAGGTCGAGGACCCCGGCTACCCCTGGACCTGGGCCCGCTAGTGAAGCTGCTCGAGGGGCTGGTCGACGACGCCGGCCTCTTCCCTCCCACGTCCCTGCCCATGGCCGATGCGCTGGCCCGCCACCGATCGGTGCACCACCCGATGCTGACCGGTCGCTTCCTCGTCCCCGGCGACCGGCTGGCCGAGCTCTCGGACGCGCTCGACGGCCCGATCGACGTGCACGTCATCGGGCCGGGTACGACGTCGGACGACCGGATCCGGGTGCTCGCCCGGGAAGGACGCGAGCCGGGTGAGATGCCCTGCTACGTCGAGGGAGACGACCCCGGGTCCTGCTACGGCAAGGTCCGCTGCACCGGCATCAGCGACGCTGACCTCGCTCGCTTCATCGAGGTGGCGGCACGCGAGTCCCGTCCCTTCAAGGCGACCGCCGGCCTGCACCGGGCGGTGCGCGGCTGGGACGGCGAGGGCTTCCACGGCTACCTCAACGTGCTGGTCGCCACCGCCTTCGCGATCAGCGGCGGCAAGGCACTGGGCGCCATCCAGGAGAGCGACCCGCACGTGCTCGTGGAGGAGGTGCGGCGCCTCTCGGACGATCAGGTCACCGCCCTCCGGTGGCTGCTGCACTCCTACGGCTCGTGCGACACCACGCAGCCCTACCTCGACGCCCAGGAGCTCGGCCTTGATGTTTGACCGCACCACCCTCCCCTACGGGGTCTTCAGCAAGGCCGGGGGACCGAAGCGGATCGGCGTCGCCGTGGAGGACGGCGTCCTCGACCTCGCCGCCAACCTCGGCAGCAGGTTCGCCGAGGGGTCGCTCAACGCCTTCATGGCGGAGGGGCCTGCCTCGTGGGCGGAGGTGCGGTCACGGGTCACGGAGCTCGCGCAGACAGCCGACCTCGTGCGGGACGTCGAGCTGCACCTTCCGTTCGAGGTCGCGGACTACGTCGACTTCTACGCCAGCGAGCAGCACGCGACCAACCTCGGGAAGATGTTCCGCCCTGACGGTGAGGCACTGCTGCCCAACTGGAAGCACCTGCCCGTCGGCTACCACGGCCGCGCCGGCACGGTCGTCGTCAGCGGCACCGACATCGTGCGACCGAGCGGTCTGACACTGCCCGGGCCGTCGTACCGGCCCTCGGCCAAGCTGGATGTCGAGGTGGAGCTCGGCTTCGTCGTCGGGGTCGGCTCCGAGCTCGGGAAGCCTTGCCGGACAGGCGATTTCGCCGATCACGTCTTCGGCGTCGTGATCCTGAACGACTGGTCGGCTCGCGACATCCAGAGCTACGAGTACGTCCCGCTCGGACCCTTCCTCGGCAAGAGCTTCGCGACCAGCATCAGCCCCTGGGTCGTGCCCCTCGCCGCCCTCGACCGGGTGCCCGCGCCGGCGCAGGACCCGGAGCCCGCCGCGTACCTCCAGGTCGACGGCGACTGGGCGATCGACCTCACCCTCGAGCTGTCGAGGAACGGCGAGGTCGTGAGCCGGCCGCCGTTCGCAGGGATGTACTGGACGGGGCCGCAGATGCTCGCCCACCTGACGGCCAGCGGTGCGTCGCTGCGCACCGGCGACCTGTTCGCCAGCGGGACCGTGAGCGGAGACGAGGTCGACCAGCGCGGGTCGTTCATCGAGCTGACCTGGAACACCTCGTTCCTGGACGACGGTGACGTCGTGACGATCAGCGCGACCACCGCCAGCGGCCGCTACCTCGGCGAGGTCAGCGGGCGCGTGGCGGCTGCTTCCCGTAGCTGAAGACGGCGTCCGTCCGGGCCTCGTCGAACACGCCGGGCGGCCGCGCTGGACGGCCGCGTCGGGCGGGAACTCCACGCGACGAGCCTGCCGACTTGCGCGGGCACGCGTCGCCGCCCACCCACAGGCGAGCACTTCGGGCTAGAGGCCGAGAGCGGCGAGGGTCTCCTTGTAGCGCTCCACGTTGCCGAGCTTGATGTCCTCGAAGCCGCGGACGATCTCCGAGGCACCAGCGGCCGTCACGGCCGTCACGTAGGACTCGGCCGTCAGCGAGGCCGACAGCTTCTCGACGAGAGCGGTGTGGGACTCGATGAGCGCCCGCTCGACCCGACGGACGTGAGCCCGGCCGAACGGGTCGAGCGCCGTGCCGCGGAGCTTCTTCGAGGCAGCCATCGTCTTGAGCATCGGCCGGGACCAGGCGCCCAGCTTGAGCTTGCGGTCCATGCCCATCGAGCGGAGCGCCGGCGGGTGCAGGTTGTACGTCACCTTCGTCGCGCCCGGCACCTGCTGCTGCACCTCCGCGAGGAGCTCCTTGCGGGTGAGCAGCCGCGCGACCTCGTACTCGTCCTTGTACGCCATCACGTGCGCGACCCCGCGGGCGACCGCCTGCGAGTAGTCGGTCGCGACCATGACGGCGCGCTCGGCGGCCCAGGCCCGCTCGACGACGTCGAGGTACTGCCGCACGGCGCGAGGGCCGGAGTGGTCGAGCAGCAGCTGCGCCCGAACCGACGCGAGGCGGCGGGTCTCGCCCTCGAGCGGCGAGGCACCGAGGTCGTACACGCGCGGCGCGACAGTCGTGGCCGTGGATGTCGCCGCGGCGAACGCGGCGGCGTCGGCGACCGCGACCCGACCCCAGCGGAAGGCCGCGACGTTGGCCTTGACGGCCACGCCGTTGAGGTCGATCGCCTCCTCGATGGCCTGCGCCGGGAAGGGCAGCACACCGAGCTGGAAGGCGGCACCGACGAGCAGCAGGTTGGCCGGCGCCGTCGAGCCGAACAGCGCCTCCGAGGCCGCCAGGGCGTCGATCTCGAAGACCTTCACGACGGCGTCGCGGATCTTGCGGACCTGGCCTGGCACGTCGGTCTTGGGCGCCTGGGCGTCCGCGACCTGCGTGCCGGTCGGCGTCTCGGACGTGGAGACGACGGCGATCGTGAACTCGGGCGAGCAGACGGCCAGGTTCTTCGGGTCCGCCATGACGAGCGCGTCGAAGCCGAGGATGACGTCGGCGGTCGCGTGGCCGACGCGGTTGGCCGGGCCCTTGTCGCCGCAGCGCAGGTGGCTGGTGACGGGACCGGCCTTCTGCGACAGGCCCACCTGGTCGAGACCGGACAGCCCGGTGGTGTCGAGGTCGTGGCGCAGCGCCGCGGTCGCGAGCAGCTGGTTGACCGTGACGATGCCGGTGCCGCCGATGCCGGCGAGGAACACGTCCGCGGACGCGGGTAGGACGGGGTCCATGACGGACGGCGCCTCGGGCGTCGCCCTGCGGGCCGGCTTGTTGTCCTTCGACGTCACGGCCTGGACCGTCAGGAACGACGGGCAGTCGCCCTTGAGGCACGAGTAGTCGGTGTTGCAGGACGTCTGGTCGATCCGGGTCTTGCGACCGAGCTCGGTCTCGACCGGCTGCACCGAGAGGCAGTTGGACTTCTGGCCGCAGTCGCCGCAGCCCTCGCAGGTCGCCTCGTCGATGATGACGCGGGTCGAGCGGACCTCCTGCTTCCCGCGCTTGCGGAGCCGGCGGGCCTCGTTGGCGCACTGCTGGTCGTAGATGAGGATGGTCGTTCCGGGGACGAGCCGGAGCTCCTTCTGCACCTCGTCCATGTCGTCGCGGTGCCGGACGGTGACGCCCGGGGCGAAGGCGGAGCGACGGTGCTTGCGGGGCTCGTCCGTGACGACGACGATCCTCGCCACGCCCTCGGCGTGCAGCTTGTGCGTCAGCTTCTCGACCGACAGCCCGCCCTCGGCGTGCTGCGCGCCGGTCATCGCCACGACCGAGTTGTAGAGGATCTTGTAGGTGATGTTGACGCCGGCCGCGACGCAGAACTGCACCGCCAGCTGAGCCGAGTGCGCGAAGGTGCCGTCACCGACGTTCTGGAAGATGTGGTTCACGTCGGTGAACAGGTGCTGGCCGATCCACTGCGTGCCCTCGCCGCCCATCTGAGTCAGGCCCAGGACGGACTGGTCGGGCCGCTCGGTCAGCGTGACCATGGTGTGGCAGCCGATGCCGCCGCTCGCCAAAGACCCGGAAGGCACCGGGGTCGAGGTGTTGTGCGGGCAGCCCGAGCAGAAGTACGGCACCCGCTTCACCGGCGAGATCGACAGCTGCATGCGCGGGCCGTGGCGGCGCGGTGCGAGCTGCACGCGGCCCTCGAGCAGGGCGCGGAAGGGGCCGTCGAGGCGGTCGGCCGAGACCTGACCGTCGGCGGGCACGAGCAGGCGGCCGTCCGCCCCCTTCTTGCCCAGCACGGCGGGAGCGTTGCTGACGCCGTACAGGATCTCCTTGATCTGCGTCTCCAGGAACGCCGTCTTCTCCTCGACGACGAGCAGCGTCTCGAGGCCCTCGGCGAACCGGCGCACCAGGCCCGCACCCAGCGGGTAGGGCATGCCGACGCGCATGACGCGGATGCCGGCGGCGCGCAGCTCGTCCTCGCCGAGACCGAGGTCGCGCAGCGCCTGCAGGGTGGCGTCGTAGGCGGTGCCCGTGCTGACGATGCCGAAGCGCGCGCCCGGGACGTCGACGGTGATCTCGTCGAGCGGGTTCGCGGCGCCGAACGCCTCGACCGCCGCCCAGCGCGGACCGACGAGGTTCGCCTCGGCGACCGTCGACAGCCGCGGGTCCTTCATGAGCAGCTGCTCGTAGGTCCAGGGCTTGCCCTTCCACTCGATCTGCGGCACGACGATGTCGACTGCCTGGAAGTCCTTGTCGACGGTCCAGAGGCCGTCGGCGACGTCGGCGAGGACCTTGATGCCGACGAAGCAGCCGGACAGCCGCGACAGCGCGACGCCGTACATGCCGAAGGTGATCAGCTCCT
>JAODNF010000011.1 GCA_025464915.1 Frankiales bacterium
ACCTTGTTGATGAGGCTGGTGACCAGCGGCGAGCCGTAGACCGGGTCGGTGACGACCGGGTGCTTCGGGGCAGGACCCTTGCGGGGCATTACGCCTTCTCCTTCTTCGCGCCGTACTTGCTGCGGGCTTGCTTGCGGTTGCGGACGCCCTGGGTGTCCAGGGAGCCACGGATGATCTTGTAGCGGACGCCGGGGAGGTCCTTCACACGGCCGCCGCGGACGAGCACGATGCTGTGCTCCTGCAGGTTGTGGCCGACGCCCGGGATGTAGGCCGTGACCTCGACGCCGCTGGTGAGGCGGACACGCGCCACCTTGCGGAGCGCGGAGTTCGGCTTCTTCGGGGTGGTCGTGTAGACGCGCGTGCAGACACCACGACGCTGCGGGCCGCCCTTGAGCGCCGGCGTCTTGGTCTTGTCGACCTTGTCCTGCCGGCCCTTGCGGACCAGCTGATTGATCGTGGGCAACGCATCTCCTGTGCAGTCTGGTGTGTGTCCGCCCCACGCGGTCGGGTGTGTCGCCCTCGCGCGGTTCACACCGCAGAGGATCCTGCGGGGTGGTGGGGTGTCCCTGCGGCGCTCACGGTGAGGTGACTGGCGCACGCGGGACGACCTGGGTCGCCCCAGGCACAAGGGGAAACCTTACCCGCCTGTCCGACGGGGGTCAAAAGAATCGGCCGCGAGGGTCTCACGAGCTCGGGGTGACGTGCCTCACGACACGCCCTTGCCTACAGTTGTCGGCGATGAGGCAGGCCGACCTGAACGGCGCGTACGGGCGCACCGTGCCGGACCTGGTTCGTCCCGGTCTGCGGGTGCTGCTGGTCGGGATCAACCCGTCACTGTGGTCCGGTGCGACGGGGCTGCACTTCGCGAACCCGTCGAACCGGCTGTGGCCGGTGCTCGAGCAGGCCGGCTGGACGCCGCGCCGGCTGGACCCGTCGGAGACCGGCGCCCTGCTGGACGCCGGCGTGGGCATCACGAACCTCGTCGCCCGCGCGACCGCGCGGGCGGACGAGCTCACCGACGCCGAGGTACGGACCGGGCTGCCGGCCGTGGAGCGGCTCACCACGGCCTACCAGCCGGCCCGGGTCGCGTTCCTCGGGATGGGCGCCTACCGGGTCGCGACCGGGGACCGGCGGGCCACGGTCGGACCGCTCGAGCGCGAGGTCGGGGGCAGACCGGCCTGGCTGCTGCCGAACCCGTCGGGACTGAACGCGGGTTGGCAGCTGCCGAGGCTGGTCGAGGCCTACCGGGCGCTGCGGCTGGCGGACTAGGAGGCGGTCGCGTCGAGCGCAGCCGAGAGCAGCAGCACCTGCAGCTGCTCGGCCGGGGTGAACGCGCCGCCGCTGGCGATGATGTACGGCTGCTCGCCCGTCGGCCGGTAGACCGTGTAGGTCCTGCCCAGGTAGGACACCGCGGTGAAGCGGCCGCCGACCTTGTCGCCCGGGACGTACGCCGTGAGCTCGGTCGACGTGCAGCCCAGGCCGTAGCAGACGACCGGCACGGTCGCGACCTGCGCCTTGTCCAGGCCGATGTGGTCGGTCCGCGGCGAGGTGTAGCAGGCGAAAGCGCCCGGGGTGCTCGTCGCGCCGACGCAGCGGGTGGTGTCGGCGGACGCCGGCCCGGCGCCGAGGGCGAGCGCGCCTGCGGCGACGGCGGACACGGCGAGGACGCGGGCAAGGGGGCTGGTCACGGGAGCTCCTGGAGGCTGGGTGAGCGGGATGGGTCGAGCTGGCTGGGGTGGTACCACGGGTAATAACGCCCGGGGCGGGTCCGGGTGACGGGACATTCTCGGCATTTCGGTGCCCTGGCGTCCAGGGAGGTACGGCGAGACGGCCGCCCCCGGTGGGAGCGGCCGTCTCGGGAGGTCGGGCCGGCTACGCCTGGGACGCGTCCAGGGCCACCTGGATGAGCAGCTCCTGGACGTCCTCGACCGGCTGGAAGCTGCCGGAGTTGTTCTTGACGACGTACGGCTGGCCCTCGGCCGGCCGGTAGACCGTGTAGGTGTTGCCCAGGTAGGTGACCTGGCTGAAGCGGCCACTGACGTCGCCGCCGGGCGCGTAGACCAGCAGCGTCGCCCCGGTGCAGCCGAGGCCGTAGCAGACGACCGGGACCGCGCCGAGGCTCGTCGTGACCAGACCGATGTGGTCGGTGCGCGGCGAGGTGTAGCAGGCGCTGGCGCCCGGAACGCCGGTGGCACCGACGCAGCGGGTGACGTCGGCGCGCGCCGTTCCGGACAGGCCGGGGGCGAGCACGAAAGCAGTGGCGGCAGTGGCGAGCGCTGCAGCCACACGGGGGCGTGAGATCACGTACGGACTCCTTGTTGGGTGAAGGCGTCCGCGAGCTGGGTGCGGGTCGGGGGCCCCATCGCGAGCGGGTTCCGGGCTGGATGTGCTGGATGTGCTGGATGTGCTGCGCTGGGTGGCGCGATGGTTCAGGCGTGTTTCAGGGCCCATAGTGCTCCATCTGGCCCATCGTTCGTCAAACCGGACCATTCGGTTCATCCCGGTCGCAGCCCTCGGGACCGGTGCGGGATCAGCCCCGCAACGCGCAGCATGTCGCGACGCCCCCGCGCGACCCCGGGCCAGTGCGGGATCAGCCCCACGACGCGCAGCATGTCGCGGGGCTGATCACGCCACCTTCTTCCGCAACCGGTCGCGCGCGGCCAGGAACCGAGTGCGGGTGGCTTCCTGCCGGCGACGGACGTCGAACCACGTCGCGCGCTCGGTCGACCACCCGAAGGCGCGCCCGAGCCGGTCCTTCGCGTGGTCACGAGCGGCCATGACCGATCCGGCGTGGGCGATCTTGCCGTCGGCCTCACCGCCGAACCTGATGGCGCGGTCCCCCAGGTCGTAGCGCCGAAGGGGAACACCGCGTTCGTCGTACAGGGTCACCTGCGGCTCGAGCTCGGGCCAGTCGGGCTTGAGCAGCAGCCGCAGCAGCGTCTCGGTCGGCGCCTCGGACCGGCCGTCAGCGGCGGCGACGACGGCCTGCTGCAGCGCGACGCCGGCATGGCCGGCCCGCAGCGCGAGCGCCGCGGCAAGATCTGCCTCGGTGAACTGCGTGCGCTGCAGCCCGTTGTCCATGACGCACACGGCGGCTTCGAAGGGCAGCAGCACGCAGCAGTCCAGAGCCGTTCGAAGCGGCGACGGGACCCAGAGACCGCTGTCGTGCTGGACGACCTCGCCCTCGTAGAAGGTCAGCGAGTGGCGGTGCAGCACATGCGCCCGCGGCTGGCCCTTCACGACCGGTGCTGTCAGGTCGTCACCCCTGCCCCACACGTGCACGTCATGCTCGAACTTGTCCAGGCCGCCTGTCGCAGGATCGTCGTCATCGATGAGCGGGAAGCCCCAGAGCCGAGCCGCGTCGCGGCCGCACGGGATAGCAGGCAGGCTGACGCTCAGCTCACCGGTGCGAGTCGCCGGCCCCAGCGGAAGCGCGCATCCCTCTCCACCGCTCGCCAGGACGCCGGCTGTCGCCCACTGGACGGGGTCGAGGTCGTACCCGGCGTCGGCAAGCACTCCCGGGTACGGCGACTGCCACTCGGTCCGGAGCTTGCGGTCGATCGCGCTGGTACTGAGCCCGCCCTGGCGGCGAGCCGACGGGTCCAGACGGCCGAGGTCGCGGCGCCGAGAGAGCTGAGATCCACTCGCCACAGCCTGTCCGAGATCGGCGTCCCCCGGGGAACGGGCCTGTGGACAGCAGGAGCCCCCGGGCGAGTGCGGGATCAGCCCCGCAACGCGCAGCGTGTCGCGAGGACACACCCGCACAGGACGACGGCCGGCCGCCCCTCACGGGGCGACCGGCCGTCGGTCGTCAGCTGCTACCGGTAGTCGGGCCGGTAGTCGTACTCGTCGAGCGGCACGGCCTGGCCGATCCCGTTGCCGAAGGCGAACTCGGGGTCGTCGTAGCCGGCCATCGAGTAGACCTGCGCGCGCGCCTCCTCGGTGGGCTCGACCCGGATGTTGCGGTAGCGGCTGATGCCGGTACCGGCCGGGATGAGCTTGCCGATGATGACGTT
>JAODNF010000041.1 GCA_025464915.1 Frankiales bacterium
CCGACACCGCGTTGAAGAAGGTTGACTTGCCCGCGCCGTTGGCCCCGATGAGACCGACGATCTCGCTGCGCCGCACCTCGAGGTCGACGTCGGCCAGGGCGATCACGCCGCCGTAGCGGACCGACACCTTCTGGGCGACGAGCAGGGCGGGGCAGGGGAGGCGCTGGGTCAGCGGCCTCGGCACCTCACGGAGCGTCCTGGCGCGCGCTGCCGCGAGGACCGGGTCGGTCGCCTGCGGGCGGGGCTCCGGGCGCTCCCCCAGTCCCCCGAGCCGGTCACGGACGTCACGCAGCACGCCGCCGATCCCCTCCGGCTGCAGGACGACGGAGATCACGAGGACTGCCGCGAGGATGACCGGGATCGTCAGCTGGACCCCCTGGCCGAAGGACGGCTTGAGCAGGAGCGGCAGGGCCGCTGTCGCGAACGCCGCGAGCAGGATGCCGATCGGCGAGCGCGCACCGCCGACCACGACGACCGCGACCATGAGCAGCGACTGCTGGAGGATGAACGGCTGGGTGTCGCTGACGCTGGTCTGCTGCAGGGCGAACAGCGCGCCCCCGAGGCCGGTGATGGCGCCGCTCACGGCGTAGGCGAACAGCTTGGTGCGACCGGTCGAGACACCGAAGGCGACCGCCCGCTGCTCGACGTCGCGCACGGCGAGCAGTGACCGGCCACCCCGGGTACGGCGAAGACCGCCGAGCACGAGCAGCACACCGACGACGAGCGCGACCCCCAGGTAGTACTGGGCCGTGACCCCGGCGAGGTAGCTGGGCGGGTCGAAGGTCTTCCCGGCGAACTTCACCTGATCCCACTTCTGCGGGATCTGGATGGCGAACTGCTGGAAGGCGAGGGACGCGATCGCGACCTGCAGCCCGCGGATGCGGAGGGCAGGCAGCCCCACGACCACGGCCGTCACAGCAGTGGCGGCGGCCGCCCCGACGAACACGATCGGCCAGGGCGCCCCGTGAGTGCCGAGCCCCAGAGCGCTGTAGCAGCCCACGCCGTACAGGGCCGCGTGGGCGAGCGAGAGCTGGCCGGTCGAGCCGACGAGGACGTCGAGCCCGAGAGCGACCAGCGCGAAGCAGGTGGCCGTCGTGACGATGGCCGTCTGCGGCACGTTCATGGCCAGGGGAGCCAGCAGGACGACGGCCAGCAGCGTCAGGCTGGCGGTCCGCGAGGTCAGGTCACGCCGCGACACGGGTGCTCCCGAACATCCCGCGCGGCCGGACCAGCAGCGTCACGAGCACTGCGGCGAAGACCACGCCTGCACCGGTGGTGGGGTCGACCCGTGAGCCGATGACGCCGTTCACCAGACCGACGACAACGCTGCCCGCCACGGCGCCACCGAGGCTGTCGAGGCCGCCGATGACGGCGCCGGCCAGCGCGGACAGCAGGGCCGCTGTCAGCGAGAACGGGGTGAGCGACCCGTTGACGTTGGCGAGCAGCGCCGCCGCCGCTCCGGACAGCAGACCCGCGACGCCCCAGGAGAAGACGTAGACCCGGTTCACCGGCACACCCAGCAGTCGGGCCACGGTCGGGTCGCTCGTGGTGGCGCGGGTCGCGAGGCCGAAGCTCGTCCGGGTCAGGAACAGCCACAGACCAAGAGCAGAGACGACCGCAAGGCCCAGCAGGGACATCTCCGTCACGGTCAGGGTCGCGCCACCGAGCTCGACCGAGCCGTCTCCGACCGGCGACGGGGCGGGGAACGGGTCGAGGCCGTACAGCTTCAGCTCGAGCAGCGCGAGGAACAGCGCGACTGCCAGCGTCGCGACCAGGCTGTCGAGGGCGGGGCGCCCCAGCAGGGGCCGCATGACGAGCCGCTCGACGAGCAGCGCGAGCGCCCCGCCGATCAGCATCGCCACCACCGCCGCGACCCAGACCGGCGGCCGGGTCCTGAGGATCCCGTTGTCGTGCCACCACAGGCCGGCGTAGAGGCCGAAGGCACCGATCTCGCCGACGGCGAGCGAGAGCACCCGGGTGCCGGAGTAGATCAGCACGACGGCGAGGGACAGCATCGAGTACGCGGAGGCGTACGCGAGCGACAGGACGAGGGCGCTGAGCACTAGTACGTCGAGGCGTAGTTGGACTCGGTCGCCCACACGGCGTTGCCGGAGGCGCCTGAGCCCTTGACCGTCATGACGATGGTGCGGTCGCCGCTGCCGTACCTCTTGCCACCCGTGAAGTCGAGCGGCGGCCAGCACATCGGTGCCTTCGTGACGACGTCCGTGGCGCCGGTACGCAGGTTCTGCATCGCCACCCGGAAGCTGTTGCGACCCAGGTTCGGACCGGCGTCGTGCATGGCCGCAGCGACGATCTGCCCGAAGCCCCAGGCGCCCAGGCCGATGTCCTTGTCCTGGCTCGTGCGGCCTGCCGTGTTGACCCTGTTGAAGGTCGCGTACCTCGGGTCGCTGAGCCCGCCCCAGGGGCTGAAGGACCGGGCGCCGTCCAGTGCTCCGGACGACGGGGTGAGCACGAGGTTGAAGCCCCAGGCGATCGAGCTGCTCACCCAGACCGGGTGGTAGCCGTCGGCCTGGCTCTCCTTGGAGATGTTGATCGCGTTGTTCGGTGCGACGTAGAGCCACACCGACTGGGCGCCGTCGGTCTTGAGCTTCTGCGCCTCCGCGAGGAACTGGTTGCCCATGCCGTCGACGACCTCGTTGTGCACGACCTTCAGCCCGATCCGCTTCGCCTCGGCGACGAACGCGTCCCGCGCCGGGTAGGCGGTCGGGTCGTTCTCGCCGACGAAGCCGACCTTCGTCAGGTGCAACCGGTCCTTCATGTAGTCGGCGATCTGCACGCCGTTGTGCACCTGGTCGGTGCCGATGTAGAACGCGTCGTCCGGGATCTCCTGCGAGTGCGGCATCTGGTTGACCAGGTGCGGGATGCCCGCCTTGTGCAGGGCCGTGACGAGGGCGCCCTCCACGGAGATCCGGTCGAGCGTGATCGCGGCGAAGATGCCGTCGCTGACGGCCTGCTGCACGGCGCTGCGGGCACCCGCCTCCGTGCTCTTGGTGTCATAGATCGTGACGGTCACGTTGCGCCCGTAGATGCCGCCCTTGGACTTCACGTAGTCGAAGTAGTTCTGGGCCTGCGCGTCGATGGTCGGCGGAACCGGCGCTGCGCCCGTCTTGGGGACGAAGAGCCCGATCTTCACGGACGTCTTCGTGACCCCCGTCGTGCTCCCCGGGGGTACGGCCGAGGGACCGGAGGTGCCGGAGGTCGCGCCGCCATTCGCCGTACCACCTGAGCTCGTTCCGGCCGACGTCGCGCCGCCGCTGCTCCCCGTGCCGCCACCCGAGCCCCCGGACGCGCCCGCACCGGAGGTGCCCACGCCGGACGTTCCCCCCCCGAGGCGCCCGCGAGGACGTCCCCGCCGGTGGTCGAGGCGGTGCGTGGCAGCCGGGAGGGGGTCCCGCCCGTCCCGCCGTCCGTGCCCGCCTGGGCCTGGGACAGACCGCCGCCCGCGAGCGCTGTGCTGTCGTTGCCGTCGTCGCGGGCGAACCGCGCCGCGCAGCCGGTCGTGAGGATCAGGGACAGCGCAAGCGCGAGCGGGGCGGGGCGCACTGGGTCGTGCCTCTCCTCAGCAGGATGTGACAGCCGTCACTGTAGGCAAACCCGGGTGAAACGGACAGGGAGGTCCGGCTCAGCCCCTCGCGAAGGGGACGGACCCAGTGCGACCATGCCGTTGGCCTGCCGCGCAGCGGCCAGGACCCGGTCGAAGCCGACCGGTCCCGCAGCACGATCCGCAGCGCTGGTCCGCGGCGAGCCTGGTCGGGGCGGCGCTCGCCGGGGCAGCTGCCTACTGCGGACGCATCAGACCCAGGGCGTTCTCGCGGAGCACGCGCCGCTGGACGTCGGGGTCGACGTCCTTGAGCTCGACGAGGTAGTCGAGCGGCGAGGGCATGCCCTCGATGTGCGGCCAGTCAGACCCGAACACGACCCGTTCCGGGCCCATGATGTCGAGGACCTCGTGGACGTCGTCCTCCCAGAACGGGTTGATCCAGACCCGCTCCTTGAACTGCTCGACCGGGTCTGTCTTCCAGTAGCCGGGCATCTTCTTCGACGCCGACGTCAGGCCCTTGAGCAGCCCGGGCAGGAACTGCGCCCCGTTCTCCACGCTGACGACCCGCAGCCGTGGGAAGCGGTCGAAGATCTGGTCGAACACCATCGACGCGAGGAAGTCGTGGATGGACCGCTCCATCGTGAGCTGGGTGATCCTCGGTCGACCTGCGCCCTTGAACGACGAGCTGAAGGCGCCGCCCGAGTAGCCCGCGGTCGCGGTCGGCCCAGCATCGCCGGCGTGCACGACGACCGGGATGTCGGCCTCCTGAAGCCGGGCCCAGAACGGGTCGAACGCCTCGTCGCTGGCGGGCAGCTGACCGTCGCGCGTGGTCGGTGCGGCGGCCCGCATGACGACCGACCGCGCGCCCCGCGCGAGCGCCCGCTCGAGCTCGCTGACGGCCCAGTCGACGTCGCACAGCGACAGGTAGGGCGCAGCCCAGATGCGGTTCTGGTAGCCGTACCCCCAGTCCTCCTCGACCCAGCGGTTGAAGGCCGAGAACAGCAGCGTCACCGCCTGGGGGTCGTTCTTGAGCTCCTCCTCGTAGAGCATGCCGAGGGTCGGGTAGAGCCAGATCTGCTCCACCCCCTGCTCGTCCATCGCCGCGAGCCGGGCGTCGCGGTCCCGGTAGGCGGGGCGGACCGGCTCGCGGTCACGCAGGAACTCCAGCGGGTTGCGCCCGTCGGGGTTGCCGCGGAAGTAGTCGGCCATGGCCCCTGGGAGCGACACGGGGTCGAAGGTGGGGTTCACGACCGCGTGGTTCACCCGGCCACCGACCACGTGGTACTGGCGCCCGTTCACCTCGGCCCACTGGATGACCCGCTCGCCGTGCCGCGGGTCCAGGTGCCGGGTGAAGGCGTCGAGCGCCTCGTAGTAGTGGTTGTCCGCGTCGATCACGCCGTAGTCGAGGTCCACGTCGTCGACGGTAGAACACGTTCTCGTCAGCCGGAAGACCTGTGTCCCTGCTGGTAGGCGTAGACGCCGATACCGATCACGACAAGCGCAGCGAGGGCGGCGAGCGTGATCTTGATCCACGACCACGGCCGGTCGCCGATGACCTTGCCGGTGTTGGCGTTCACGTAGACCGCGTAGGTCTTGCCGGAGAAGACGTAGGTCGCGAACCAGAGCGGCAGCAGGAGCAGCCGGAACAGCAGGTCGACGTCGTAGGTCGTCATGGAGTGGACCCGCTGCTCGTCCCCCCCGATGTCGCTGCGGCAGTCCCCCTCGATGACCTGCTGCATCTCGTGCTTGGCGTAGCCGAAGCCGGCCTCCGCCATGACCGAGTACCGCGGAACGTCGTACCCGGCGAGGTACTCCGACTCGTAGCCAGTGGCACCCGCTGTCGACCACGGGCCGAGCTTCTCGAGCGTCTCCGCGTCCGGCGTCGTGATGCCGGGGGCGAGGACGTCGACGAAGTCGCGGGAGACGCGTCCCGAGGCCGGGTACCAGGCCGTGTGCTGGACCTGCCGCGTCCGGGTCTGGCCGTTCTCGGTGTAGGTCTCGGTCGTGTAGTAGTGCTCGCCGCGCTCGCCCGAGTAGTCGGTCGTGGTCTTGTCGTCGAAGCCCCAGTGCGGCAGGTATCCGCCTCGCATCGAGTCGGTCGTCCGCACCTTCTTCAGCGCGTTGGGAGCGAACCAGCGCGACGACGACCACGTGCCGAAGGCTGCCGAGGCGGCCTTCTGGTCCACGGCGAACGGGACGATCCCGTCCGGGGACTTGAGCTCACCGCCGCAGTCGTCCGTCACGACGATGGCACCGCGACAGCTCTGGCAGCGACCAGCGACGGCCGTCGTCGTGTTCGGGGAACCGCAGTTGCGGCAGCTGACCGTGAACGCCGGCAGCGTGCTCACGAGTGCGTGCGGGACGTTCGCGTAGGCGACGTAGTCGTGCTTGGTGCTGTCCGCCGAGGTCGTGATGGCGACGGTCGCCCCGCAGTACGGGCACTTCATGCTCGAGGTCCCCGGCTGGAACTCGAGGGCGGCCCCGCAGGAGCTGCAGGCGTACTGGTGCTGCTGCCCCGAGGAGGGCGCCGTCACGCCGGCGGGAGCGGCGGCGGCGCCGCCGAGGCCAGCTCCGGGACGTCGCCCAGCCGCGTCCAGGCGGCCATGCCGGACTTCCAGACCAGGGTGTCGGGGGTGATCCCGGCGCGGCCGACGACCTCCGCGGGCGACAGCGGCCCGACCTGCTGGCCGTTCTCCCCGACGTACCACTGCGTCGCGCCCGGCAGGGGCGGCGGCGCCGCAGCCGCGGCACCGGGTGCCGGAGCAAGGGCGGGTACGGCCGTCGGCTGCAGCGCGTTGGCCAGCTGGGCACCGAGAGCAGCGCCCGCGCCGATGCCCACACCGGCGCCGGCGATCCCGCTGGGGTTGTTCGCGGCGTCGCCGATGGCGGTGGCCGCCTGCAGCTTCGTGTAGTCGTCGAGGGCGCCCTTCATCACGCCGACCTCGCTGCGCTTGTCGACCATGGCCTCGACCTCCGGCGGGAGGGAGACGTTCTCGATGACGAAGCGCGGCATCGTCAGGCCGAGGTGCTTGAGGTCCTCGCTGATGATCGGCGCGAGCCGGTCCGCGATCTCGGACTGGTGGGCGGCCAGGTCGAGGACGGCGACGCCGCTCGTCGCCAGCGCCGTGACGGTCCGGGCGACCACGTTCTGCCGGATGAACTCGCTGACCTCGTCGGTCTGGAAGCGGGGGTCGGTGCCGACGAGCTCGCGCAGGAGCACGGCCGGGTCGTCGACCTTGACCGTGAAGGTGCCGAAGGCCCGCACGCGCACCATGCCGAAGTCGGCGTCGCGCATCATCGCGGGGTTCTGCGTCCCCCACTTCATGTCGGTGAACTGGCGGGTGCTGACGAAGTAGACCTCGGCCTTGAAGGGGCTGTTGAACCCGTACTTCCACCCCTTCAGGGTCGACAGGATCGGCAGGTTCTTCGTCTCGAGGCTGTAGGTCCCCGGCGAGAAGACGTCCGCGATCTGGCCCTCGTTGACGAAGACCGCGACCTGGCTCTCACGCACGACCAGCTGGGCGCCGTTCTTGATCTCGTTGTCGTAGCGCGGAAAGCGCCAGACGATGGTGTCGCGGGTGTCGTCGGTCCACTCGACGATGTCGACGAACTCGCCCTTGATCTTGTTGATGAGACCCATGGCGCGAACGGTACTTCAGGAGGCGTGGCCGTCCGGCGTCTCGTCCTCGGGAGTCGCGACGACCAGCTCGAGCTCCTCGAGCTCCTCGTGCTCGACCACCAGACCGGCCGTCGCGGTCGCGGAGTCGACCGCGGTCTCGCTGTGCGCGCCGCAGCCGTGGTCCATCGCGACGACCTTGCCGTCGTCCGGCGCGAAGGCGTTGGCGCAGACCCCGAACAGGGCGGACAGCCCGCCGGCGAGGGGGAGCCGGAACCCGCAGTCGAGGCACTGGCCGGGTGCCTGCCTGGCCATCGCAGTGAAGGGGCCCTGCTCACCGTCGTACCAGCGGTCGGCAGCGTCGAGCCGGCCCTCCAGGCCGAGCACCCGCGGGCGCCCGAGCCCGAGCTCCCAGAAGGCCTCGGCAGCGACCTCGTCGGAGGTGTCGGTGTAGGCGGGGACCAGGCGGGGGTCGTCCTTGACGGGCGGCAGCAGGTCGCCCGGGGACAGGTCGCCCGGCTGCACCCGCTCGCTCCACGGCACCCACGCCGGGGCGACGAGCGAGCCCTCACCCGGCAGCAGCACGACCTCGTCGACGGTCACCTCGTCGGTGCCCTCGGCCCGGGCGACGGTGACGGTCCAGCGCCAGCCGACATAGGCCTTGTCGGTGCTCGCGAACAGGTGCGAGACGACCAGGTCGTCCTCGGTCTCGACGCCGAGGTGATCGCCGACCGAGTCGCCGGCGACCTCGACCGCGACGGCGCGCGCGAGGTCGACCGCGTCGCGCAGGCGGGGGTCCATCAGATCAGGCACGCGTCCAGTGTCGCTGATCGGCGCCTCGACGGCGCCGGCAGCCGAATCGGCGACGGGAGCCGCCGGTTCCGAGGTGGGCTCGTCCGGGGTCGACGGAGCCGCCCCGACTACCCTCGAGGTCAGTCCGCGGAGCCTTCTACGCATTCCTGGCACCCGGACATCCTGTCGTAGTTCGTGATCGAGAGTGAGCAGTCCCATGTCCCGGCGTCTCGTCCACCTCGCCGCGTGCGCGGCGCTGGTGCTCACCGCCTCGGCCTGCCAGAAGCCGTCCCCCGGGATCACGCTCGTGAGCGGCAGCAGCACGACGCACTTCGAGGCCCAGCAGTGGTGCCGCGGCGGCCAGGTCCTGCAGACGGGCGACGAGTGCCCCGGCACCGGCCCCTCCCGCATCCAGCTCGTCCGGGCGGACGAGGGCGGCCAGGTCGGCATCGACGTGGACCCGGTCATCGCCGACGAGGGCTGGTACGTCTACGACGCCGACACGGGGCAGATCGAGCTCGGCATCTCCACCGACCACTACCGGACGTTCCCCGCCGACTTCAGCCGCGCGAAGGTCGCCGGTGTGCAGCAGCTCGAGGTCCGCACGATCGACCACGTGCCGACCAGCTCCACCGACATCCCGAAGGTCACCGGCCAGTGGGTCTTCCAGGTCGTCGCGAAGGTCTGACCCGGCCCTGGCTAGGAGTCGAGCTCGGAGGCGATGGCGCGCAGGATCTGCGCGACCCGGCGGCCGGTGTCGCGGTCGGGGTGCTTCCCGCGGCGCAGGGACGGCTGGATCTTGGCCTCGATGAGCTTGATGGTGTCCTCCACCATCACCTGCAGCTCCTCGGCGGGCCGGCGGCCACCACTGCCAGCGCTGCCCGTCGGTCCGACGGGGGTCTCCAGGATCGTGACCGACAGCGCCTGCTCGCCCTTCTTGCCGGCGGCGACCCCGAACTCCAGGCGCTGGCCGGGCTTGAGCTCGTCCACGCCGGCGGGCAGGGCGGAGCTCGGCACGAAGACGTCGCCACCGTCGTCGCGCGCCACGAAGCCGAAGCCCTTCTCGCGGTCGTAGAACTTCACCTTGCCGGTGGGCACGTCGCCACTCCTCCTGTTGTCGCGCTCGAGGCTAGCCTGATCCGGGTGGGTCGCGGCGATGTCCTGGTGCGCATCGGGGTCGTCGTCTTCGCGGTGGGCGTGATCGCCGTGGTCGTCGGGATCACCCCCGTGCTCGTCGGCTCCTCGAGCGAGCCGCCGCTGGCGCTCGACCTGCTGATGGTGGCAGCGCCCGCGGGCTTCGGCCTCGCGCTGCTCGGGCTGCTCCTCAGCGCCCGATCAGGTCGTTCATAGAGCCGCTGCGGAACACCCGGGTCTCGACGGTCGCGAAGCCCTCGGCCAGCACGAGCGCCTCGGCGGTGAGGTCCCAGCGACCGAGCGCGACCGGGTCGAGCTCGACCCGGGCGGTGATGTCGTCGAGGACGCGGACCCGGACGTCGCGGGGTACGAGGTGGGCGCGCAGCGCCGTCTCGGCACGGTCGACGCGGGACAACCGCTGCGGCGTCACCTCGACGCCGTGCGCGATCCGGCTGGCCAGGCAGGCGAGCGCCGGCTTGTCAGCCGTGACCAGCCCCCAGCGGTGCGAGATGTCGCGGACCTGCTGCTTGGTGAGCCGGCGCAGCGGGGTGACCGCCCCGCGGTCGGCAGCGGCCCGGATGCCCGGACGGAACCCGGCCACCAGGTCGTCGGCATTGGTGCCCGTCGCGACGTGCGCCAGGCCGAGGTCGGCTGCCAAGGGGCGCAACGTGTCGAGAAGGGTGGCCTTGCAGTGGAAGCACCGGTCCGACCCGTTGGCGACGTACCCCTGCCGGTCGAGCTCGCGGGTCTCCGGCAGCAGGTGCCGGACGCCGAGGGAAGTCGCGTAGGCCTGCGCCGCCGGCAGCTCTTCCTGGGCGAGCGACGCGCTGACCGCCGTCGCCGCGACCACGTTGTCCGCTCCGAGCGCCCGCACGGCGGCGGCGAGCAGCAGCGCGCTGTCAGCGCCACCGCTGAAGGCGACGAGCAGTGAGCCGAGCTGGGAGAGCTCGTGCAGCAGGAGCCACTCGGGGAAGGACGTCAGGTCGTCGAGCAGCACGTCGGCTCCCACCGGCTCGGACCCGCCGGTGCGGACCCCGACGCTGACCGCGTTCGCGGCGCGCGCGCCGGCGACGTCGTGCGGGTGGTCGCCGACGTAGACGGCCGCGCCCTCCTCGAGCAGGGCGGTCGCCTTGGCGTCGCCCCAGAGCCAGCCGTGGACGGCGTCGACCTCGATGCCGAGGAACGCGAGGGTCTGCTCGGCCAGCACCGCTTGCTTGGCCGTCACGACCACCGCCCGGCCGTGCCGGCGGACGGCCGCCACCGCCTCGCGGGCACCGGGGAGCGGGGAGGACAGGGCCACGCCGTGCTCCGCCATCAGGGCCCGGTAGCGGCAGGCGACCTCGTCGACCAGCTCAGGTGCGACCCAGTGCGCCAGCTCCTCCTCGAGCGGCGGGCCGAGGCGCGAGGCCCAGAGCTCGCCGTCGATCGGGGTGCCGTACTCCTGCGCCAGCATCGCGGCGACGGCAATCACCGACGGCCGGGAGTCGACGAGCGTCAGGTCCAGGTCGAACCCGACGGTGATCTCCACGGGTCCGACTCTAGGCAGTCGCGCCAGTTGGTCGGAGGCTCAGCCCTCGCCCTCCTCCAGCTCCTGACCGGGCCTGTCGCCGCCGCCGGGGACGGGGGGCACCGGAGAGGCGGGCGGATCGGCCGGCGCAGGGCCGGAGGGCTCGGCGCCGCCGGACGGGTTGGCACCGCCCTCGTCGTCGACGCCCTCGGTGGTCACCAGGTCCTCATTCGGCATGCACAGGCTCCTTCCCGGACAGGCACCCGGCACACACCACGACTACCGTTGTCAGGATGACCACCGCCGCGCCGCGCTCCCTCGCGGACGCGCTGCGCGCCTGGCCGGACGACCGGCTGGCACGGCTGCTGCAGGCCCGGCCCGACCTGGCCGTCCCGATCCCCTCGGACGCCGGCCTGCTCGCGTCACGGGCGGCCTCGTCGCTCTCGGTGCGACGAGCGCTCGAGAACGTCGACGCCCGCCGCCTCAGCCTGCTGGAGACCCTGGCGGCGAGCGAGGGTCCGATGCCGCTGCCGGAGGCTGACGCAGACGCCGCGGCGGGCCTCGAAGACCTCGCCCTGATCTGGGGCGGTGTCCCCGAGTGGCACCTGGTCGGCAGCGTCCGGGACGTGCTCACGACGGGTACGGGGCTCGGCCGGCCGGTCGCCGTGCTGCTCGCCGACCACACCGGCTCACGGCTGCAGCTGCTCGAGGAGGCCCTCGGTGCCATCGGCCGGGACCAGCTCCTCCAGCGGCTCACCGATCCCGACAGCATCCGGGCTCTGCTCGACAAGGCCGGACCGCAGGCCCAGGCGATCGTCGCCCAGCTCGCCGCGGGTCCGCCGTTCGGCAAGCTGAAGGACGCCCGCCGCCTCACACCTCTCGACGAGGTCGACAGCCCGGTCCGCTGGCTGCTCAGCCGGGGTCTGCTCGTCGGCATCGACGACGAGACCCTGGAGCTGCCGCGCGAGGTCGCCCTCGTCGTGCGCGGCGCCCCTGCTGCGGCCAGGACGGAGCCGGCGCTGACGACGACGAAGGTCGGGGTCAAGGACATCGACCGGGCCGCCGCCCACGAGGCCGCCGACGTCGTCAACAAGGTCGAGAAGCTCCTGGAGTCCTGGTCCGACGACCCGCCGTCGGTCCTGCGGTCCGGTGGGCTCGGTGTGCGCGACCTCAAGAAGGCCGCCAAGGACCTCGACATCACCGAGCCGGCAGCGGCCCTGCTCATCGAGGTCGCCTACGCCGCGGCGCTCCTCGACCAGACACCGAGCGTCGACCCGGACTGGCTCCCGACGCCCGCGTTCGACCGCTGGCTCGCCCTCCCGCCGGAGGACCGCTGGCTGGAGCTGGCCCGGGCCTGGATCGGCATGCCCCGCATGCCCGCCCTCGTCGGCAGCCGCGACGAGCGGGACAAGGCCCGCGCGGCGCTCTCCCAGGACGTCGACCGCGCCGCCGCGCCCACGGACCGGCGCAGGGTCCTCGACCTGCTCCTGGAGACCAGGGCCGGCCAGGCCGTCTCCGAGGAGACGGTCGTCAGCGTCCTGGCCTGGCGGGCTCCGCGACGGGGAGCACGACTGCGCGACCTGATCCCCAGCTGGATCCTCGGCGAGGTCGCGGCGCTGGGCCTCTCCGGCCGGGCCGGGCTGTCGAGCTTCAGCCGGCTCCTGCTCGACGGTCACGACCGGGACGCGGCGCGGGCACTGCGCGACCTGCTGCCGGAGCCGATCGACCACGTCCTGGTGCAGC
>JAODNF010000042.1 GCA_025464915.1 Frankiales bacterium
TCACCGACATCGGTGACACCGGGGTGACGACCTCGATCGACGAGTCCTTGAGCAGCTTCACCGAGTGCGCGTGGGCACGGAACTCGTCCCGGCGGTGCACCAGCGTCACGGAGGCGGCGACGCCCTCGAGCCCGAGCGCCCAGTCGACCGCGCTGTCACCGCCGCCGACGACCACGACGCGCTTGCCCGCGTAGGGCGCGTAGGTCGGGACGATGTACGCGAGCCCACGTCCCTCGAACTGCTCGCCCCCGGGCAGCGGCCGGGGCGTGAAGGTGCCGATGCCGCCGGTGATGATGACGGCCTTCGCGTGGACCGTCGTCCCGGAGTCGAGGCCGATGGCGACGTGGGTGCCGTAGTCCTTGTACGAGGTCGCCTGCTGGCCGAGCAGATACTGAGGCGTGAAGGGCGCGGCCTGTGCCACGAGGCGCTCGACGAGGTCCTTGCCCTTGATCGCGGGGAAGCCAGCCACGTCGAAGATGAGCTTCTCGGGGTAGTGCGCCGTGATCTGACCGCCGGCCTCCGGCAGGCCGTCGAGGATGCCGACCGACAGCCCGCGGAACCCCGCGTAGTAGGCGGCGTAGAGCCCCGAGGGACCCGCACCCACGACGAGGACGTCGACGGTCACGTTCGGCATGTAGAACACGTTACAAAACGGCACCCAGTGCCGCTAGAGCGGCCTCCACCATCACCCGGACGCCGACGGCGATGGCCGACTCGTCGACGTCGAACAGCGGTTGGTGCAGGTCCAGCGGGCGCTCGGCGCCGGGCGGCCGGACACCGAGCCGCGCCATCGCGCCCGGCACGTGGTCGAGGTACCAGGCGAAGTCCTCGCCGCCGAGGGACTGCAGCGTGGGCACCAGCGCCGCCTCGCCCAGCGCGGTGCGCACGGCCGCGCCGAGCAGCGTCGTCGCGGACGGGTCGTTGACGACGGGCGGCACGCCGCGCTCGTACGACACGACGGCGCGGGCGCCGTAGGGCGCGACGAGTCCCTGGACGAGCCGCTCCACGAGGTCCGGGGCCTGCTGCCACGCGGCCTTGTCGAGCACCCGCAGGGTGCCCTCGAGGACGCCCTCGCGCGGGATCGCGTTGCGGGCGTTGCCCGCGGACACCTTGCCCCACACCAGGCACATCCCGGCCCGGGGGTCGACCAGCCGGGACAGCGCGTCCGGCAGCCCGGTCGCGACGGTGGCGAGGGCGTGCACGAGGTCGACCGTGTTGTGCGGCCGCGAGGTGTGACCGCCCGGACCCGTGAGCCGGACCTCGACGGCGTCCGCCGCGGCCGTGATCGGCCCGGCCTTGAGCCCGATCCGGCCGACCTCGAGAGCCGGGTCGCAGTGCAGGCCGAAGATCGCCTGCACGCCCTCCAGGTGGCCCTCCGCAAGGACGTCGAGGGCACCGCCCGGCATCTGCTCCTCGGCGTGCTGGAACACCAGCCGGACCCGTCCCGGCAGCTCGCGCTTCGCGAGCTCCAGCCCCGCCCCGAGGACGACCGTCGTGTGCACGTCATGACCGCAGGCGTGGCAGACGCCGTCGACCGTCGACCGGTAGGGCACGTCCTTCTCGTCCTGGAGCGGCAGCGCGTCGATGTCGGCGCGGAGCGCGACGAGCGGGCCCTCGGTGCCGACGTCGCACACCAGCCCGGTCCCGCCCGCCAGCACCTTCGGCGAGAGGCCAGCGGCCGTCAGGTGGTCGGCGAGCACGGACGTCGTACGGCGCTCCAGGCGGCCCAGCTCGGGGTGCCGGTGCAGGTCGCGCCGCACGTCGATCAGATCAGTCACGGCCGGCCCCTGTCGAACTCACCGATCAGGGAGTCGACGACGCCACGAAGGTCGGACGACGCCGCGACGGTGCGCTGTCGCTGGTAGCTGGAGCCGCCCGCGACGACCGCCTCGACGCGTGCGAGCTCCTCGACGCAGTCGAGCCGCTCCGCCGACGGCTTGAGGTCGTGGGCGAGCTCGAGCAGTGCCGTCCGGATCGGGACCGTGGTCTCGTCCTCGCGGATGATCTCGGCGTCCATCCCGTAGCGGGCTGCGCGCCACTTGTTCTCCCGCACGACCCAGCCCTTGGGAGTGGGGAGCGTGTAGCCCTTGTCGATCTCGCGGTCGAGGACGTCGACCAGGCACTGCGCCAGCGCGGCGACCATCCCGACCTCGTAGAGCGTGGGCAGCCCGTCGCAGATGCGCAGCTCGACGGTGCCGTAGGTCGGGTGGGGGCGGATGTCCCACCAGACCTCCTTGATCGACCCGATGGTGCCGGTCGAGATGAGCGTCTCCATGTAGGACTCGAACTCGTCCCAGCCGGCGAGCTGGTACGGCAGCCCGGCCGTGGGGAGGTTCTCGAAGACCTTCGAGCGGGACGATGCCAGGCCCGTGTCGTGCCCGATCCAGAACGGCGACGACGCCGACAGCGCGAGGAAGTGCGGGATGTACGACGACAGCGCGTTGACGATCGGGATGGCCTTCTCCGTGGAGCGGATGCCGACGTGCACGTGCACCCCGAAGATCTGCAGCTGGCGGGCCAGCCACTGCATGTCCTCGACCAGCTTGGCGTAGCGCGGGTTCGGGCTGATCGTCTGGGTGGCCCAGTCGGTGGTCGGGTGCGTTCCCGAGCACATCATCGCGAGCCCGCGGGCCTCGACCAGCGGCCGCAGCTCGGCGATGGTCCCCGCGAGGTCGGCCTCCGCCTCGGCGACCGTCGAGCAGACGCCCGTGATGACCTCGATCGTCGACTCGAGCAGCTCGTGCTTGGCCTTCGGGTGCTCACCGCCCGGGCTGAGCTCGCCGAGGATCTCGCTCGCGCCGCTGGTGAGCTCCCTGGTCTCCCGGGAGACCAGCTGCAGCTCCCACTCCACGCCGAGGCTCGACCGCGAGGAGGCCTCGAACGGGATCTTCAACGGGGAAGCACCTCCACGAGCAGCCTGGGTCGGTCCGAGTAAACAGCGTCCAGCCCCCGTCGTACTGCCCACCGCATGGTCCAGCTGAACTGGACGTCCCAGCCGAAGGCGAGCAGGTCGTTCTCGTGGGCCCTGCGGATGAGTCGCCGCGACCAGCGACCGTGCCGCAGGTTGACCGCGTCGATGCCGGCAGCGCGCGCCGCTGCCATGCTGCTCGCACCGCGAAAGACGGCGTCCAGCCAGCGCATGTCGGTGACGAGCCGGACGTGCGGGTCGTGCACCCGCCACTGCACGGCGCTCAGGCCCTTGCCGCACAGCCAGAGCCGGCCGACGTCGAAGCCGGCCTCGCGGCACACCTCGACCGTGCGCGCCGCGACCCCCGGGCCCTTCAGGTCTAGCGACAGGTCGAAGTCGGTGCCGCACGACGCGAACAGCTCTGCCAGCTCCAGAGCCTCCGGGTCCGGCGGCCCGTGGCTGAGCACCGGCTCGCCGTGCGGGCCGAGCCACACGTCGGACTCCAGCCCGGTCACTCCCTGCGAGAGGGCGCCCG
>JAODNF010000057.1 GCA_025464915.1 Frankiales bacterium
CACGTCACGGCTGTCCAGCGCGATCCGCTCCAGCCCCTCCGCCTCGGCGTGGTCACGGGCGACGTTGCCTGAGCTCTCGCCGTGCCGCACGGCCCAGAGCGCCGCCAAGTCGCCGTGTGCCACGCCCCGGGCGGTGCCCCGTGCCCGGCCGCTCGAAACGACCCCGGCCACGAAGGACATCAGGAGAGCTCGATCGACGGAGCACCGGCTGCGGCTCCCGCCGCTGGCCGGGGCGGGCGGCTCGGGGGTGCTCGAGCTGCCCTCCGTGCCTCACATCAGCCTGCCCGACCGAAGGGCGCCTCCCCGAGCTGGCGGGACCTGCCAAGCGCTTGCCCTGGCAACGGTCGGACGAACGGGCGCCGCATCGGGGTCAGGCCGTGTCCAGGATGCTGATGACCGCGCCGCGCGGGCGGCCGTTGTCCCGTCGCAGCGGCACAGCACTGACGGTGCGGCGGATGTTCTTGCCGAACCGGTTGGTGAGCTCGGTGGAGATCTCGTTCTCCTTGCCCTCGACGATCGAGCGCCGCATCAGCGCGTGCAGCTCGTCGAGCGGCATCTCCAGGGCTGTGTCCAGCAGCAGCAGGCCCTCGACCTCGAAGGCACGCTGGCCGGTCAGCCGCTCCGCACCCTGGTTCCACAGCTGCACGCGGTAGTCCCCGTCCACGACCACCACAGCCTGGGTGAGGCCCTCCAGGATCCCCTGCAGGAAGCTGTTGGCCTCGTCGACCTGCAGGGTGCGGTCGCGCAGCTCGTCGTTGAGGGTCTGCAGCTCCTCGTTGGTGCTCTGCAGCTCCTCGTTCATGGTCTCGAGCTCCTCGTTGGTGCTGTGTAGCTCCTCGTTCGACGTCTCGAGCTCCTCCTCGGCGGACTGGAGCTCCTCGTTGGTCGTCTCGAGCTCCTCCGACGAGCTCTGCAGCTCCTCGTACGCCGTGGACAGCTCGCGGTGCAGGTGCTCCAGTCGGTCGCGTAGCTCGTGCTGCTCCGTGACGTCGGTGAAGGTGAGCTGCACGCCGAGGACGTCGCCCTCGTCGACGAGCGGCGCGATGCGGATGTCCCAGCGCGTCGGGGGCGCGGCGCCGGGCCACTCGATGTCGCGGATCTCGACGGCCTCGCCGCTGGCCTGCACCGCTGCGACCGCGCCACGCAGCTCCAGTGGTCGGTAGGACAGCTCGAGGGTGTTGAAGGCACGCCCGAGGTCGCTGCGGGCCAACCGCAGCTCGCGCTCCGCCCGTTCGTTGAGCAGCGTCACGGTGCCGCCCGCGTCCACGACGACCTGCGGGTCCGGTGCGGCGTTGAAGGCGGCTTCCGTGACCCGCCTCAGGTGCAGGTCCCGACCGGGCCCGCCGATCGCCAGCGATGCCAGCCGCGACGCCATGGCCACCCTGCGCGCACGGAAGATGCGGTGCGGCAGCGAGACCGGGACGAACAGCGCCGAGTGCGTCAGCAGCATCTCCGCCTTGCCCAGCACCAGCAGGCCGTGCTCGTGCAGCGCGAAGGGGAAGCGCTCGAGGACCCGGCTCTGGGTCTCGGCGGTGAAGTACATCAGCGCATTGCGGCAGGTCAGGAGCAGCACCCGCGAGATCGGTGCGTCCTGCTGCAGGTCGTGACGTCCGAAGATGAGTGACTGCCGCAGGTCGGCACGGAAGCGGAAGGCGTCGCCGTCAGGCTCGAAGTAGGTGGCGCGCTGCTCCTCGGTGAGGGGCGCGAGCGCGGTCGTGGTGAAGCGTCCGGCCCGTGCCCTCGACAGCGCGTCCTCGTCGATGTCGGTGGCATAGATCTTGACCCGCGCCTTGTACGTCTCGTCACCGAGTAGCTGGTGCAGGACCATGGCGAGGGTGTACGCCTCCTCGCCGGACGCGCAGGCCGCGGACCAGCAGCGGATCGGCTCGGACGGCGCGAGCTTGTCCAGCGCAGCCGGGAGCAGGTTGTCGGCGAGCTCAGCCCACGTCGCCGGATCGCGGAACAGCGCCGTCACGTTGATGAGCAGTGCGTCCAGCAGGGCCGGCAGCTCGTCGGACTCCACCATCAGCTTGTCGGTGTACTCGCTGAAGGTCTCGACGCCCAGAGCCCGCATCCTGCGGGTCACCAGCCGGGTGAGCGACGGCCGCTTGTAGCCGGTGAAGTCCGCACCCCGTTGCTCCTGCAGGTAGAGCAGCAGGCTCTCGAAGTCGGCGTCGGGCGTCGGCTCGTGGGGCGCGCGGGCGGTCACGCCCGCAGCCTAGGCACTCGGCTCGTCCGGCACCGAGCGCTCGGTCGTCTGCGTGAGCACGTGGCGCAGCACCTCTGCCGACTTGCGGGCGTCGTCACGGCGGGACTCGTAGTGGTGCGCCGACCAGTCCCGTCCACCCGAGGTGGACCGGGTCGCGAGCCGGTCGGCGAGGTCGGCGCGCTCCTCGAGCGCCCGCAGCGCTGCCCACAGCGCCTCCTCGACCGACCGGTCCTGCTGCGCGATGAGGGCCTCCGCCGACCAGGCGTGCCCGGTGCGGCACCGGTAGCGCAGGATGTCGTCGGGCACGTGGTTGAGGACCCCGTGGCAGGACGGGCAGGCGAAGGGCGACGGCACGCCGACGACGCTCCCGTCGGGAAGCCGGTTGTTGACGCCGAGCGCACTCGCGAGCTCTGACAGGTCGTTCTGGTGCTGCTCGGGGTCGACCTCAGGGGACGCGGCTGGCTCACCGTTCACCATGCGGACCACCTCATCGGTGAGTGCGGACAACGGCACCTGTGCCGCGTCGGGGACGGCGCGCAGCGCGTTGCGCGGCATGTCCGGGAAGGCCGCATCGGCGGGGTCCTGCACGACGCAGCAGCCGCCGTAGCGCTCGACGCAGGTCAACCCTGCCGAGCCGTCGTCGAGCAGGCCCGTGAGCACGACCCCCACGGTCCGCGGTCCCCGCAACAGCGCCGCTGAGCGGAGCATGGCGTCGTGCGAGGGGCGGTGCCCGTTCTCGCGGGCCCCGCGGCCCAGCACCACCTGGTCCTCGACGACGAGCAGGTGCCGGTCCGGCACCCCGACGACCACCTGGCCCGGGACGAGGACGAGGCCGTCAGCGGCGGGGACCACAGAGATCTTGCTGCGTCGTGCGAGCAGGCCCGGGAGCATGCTGCGCACCTCGCGCGAGAGGTGCAGGCCGACGAGCACGGTGGCCGGCAGGTCGGTCGGAAGGTCGGAGACGAAGCGGACCAGGGCCTCGACCCCGCCCGCAGACCCCCCGACCACGACAAGATCACGGGTCCCCGGCATCCCCAAGCACTTCCCTTCCTCAGAGGCAACAACCCACTCGCAGGCGTATCGGGCGTGGTAGGTGGGCATATCGTGGAGGACCGACTCAGCAAGCCCCGAAGGGAAGTGACGCTGCGTTGCCCGTGCACACCTCACCCGGACTGCCCCGTGCCGGTCGGACCCGCCTCGAGCTCCTGCAGGACCAGCTCGAGGGCATGCGTGCCTGGCACGCCGAGCTGCGGGTCCAGCTCGCCCAGGACACGGACACCCTGGCCGCCACCCGCGAGGCGCGGATGGACGCCCGCCGACGGCTCGACGCACTGAAACGCGCACAGCAGGCCCTCCTGAAGCGCGCCGACGACACGGTCCGGATGACGCAGGACGTGCTGACGGGGCGGTCCACGGAAGCACTCCTGGTGCACCGCAACCCGTGGATGCGAGACAAGCTCGAGGCAGGTCTGCGCGAGTCCGGCCTCGCTGTCGTCGTCCAGTGCGACGACGGGGCGGACGGGCTGGGCACGGCGATCGCGCAGCAGCCCGACCTGCTGCTGGTCGAGGACCGGTTGCCTTCCCTGACGGGGCTGGAGCTCGTGCGCAGCGCCCGGGTCTTCCTGCCTCACACCACGATCGCCGCCCAGGTGGAGGACGAGCGTTCGGTCGCCGACCTGCTCGACGCCGGAGCGTCCGCGGTCTTTACCCGCCGGGTGCCACCGGCGGTGCTCGCGGAGCAGGTGGCGGCCTACCTCGGCAGCAGGCCCGAGCAGCCGCTGCTGCTGCTGTGAGCAGGACCCACCACGAGCCGCCGCGAACGGCAGCCCCAGCCGCCGTGGGAGCTCTGGCCGGAGTGCTGGAGGCCGTCTCGACGGTGAAGCTCGCGCGTGAGAGCTCGGGGCGGTTCGCATGAGACGCCGAGCGCGTCAGACGCCGGCATAGGGCATCCCGGCGGTGGTCCCGCCGTCGATGACGAACTCGCTGCCCGTGCAATAGGCGCTGTCATCGCCGGCGAGGAAGAGCACCAGCTCGGAGACCTCCGACGGCCGGGCGGCCCGGCCGACCGGCATGCCCTCGCAGAGCCGGTCCAGGTCGGGTCGTCGCCGGTCATCGGCGTGACGACGCTGCCGGGATGCACCGAGTTCACGCGAATGCCGGACGGTGCCAGCTCGAGAGCGGCGCACCCTTCGTCATGCCGCGGACCGCCCACTTCGACGCCGAGTACGCCATCAACCGGCCGCTGCCCCGCAGGCCCGCGGACGAGGAGATGTTGACGATGCTGGCGCCGGACGAGGCCCGCAGCAGCGGCAGCACCGCCTGCATGCGAGGAAGGTGCCGACCTGGTTCACCGCCACCACGTCCCAGTACCGCGAGAAGCTGGTCTCCTCCCTGGTCGCCATCAGCAGGACGCCGGCTTTGTTCACCAGGACGTCCAGGCGGTCCAGGCCGCTCACGACCCGCCGCCAGTCGGCTTCCCGCCGTACGTCGAGGTGCTCGTAGCTGCCACCGATCTCCCGGGCGACCGCCGAGCCCTCGTCGGGTCGGAGCCGCCGGCGCTACCGCTCGCGCGCGTCGCCGACGGGGCGGTGCCACTCCAGCATCAGGAGCGTCGCGTCGTCGGTGAGCTGCCCCTCGTGGTGGGTGAGCAGGTCCCGCACGACACGTCGCATCGTCTCGGGAGCCGCCAGTCCACCGGCCAGCTGCGTGCACACGAGCTCGGAGAGCCGGTCGACGCCGAAGAACTCGCCCGCCGGCGAGCGGGCCTCTACCACTCCGTCGGTGTAGAGCAGCACCATGTCGCCGGGCTCGAGCTGCTCCGCGCCGACCTCGATCGACCCGCCGGTGACGAGGTGACCGAGCCCCAGCGGTGGGCGGGGCTCGGTCTCCAGGGCCTTCACGACCCGCCCGTCACGTAGCAGGAGCGGGAAGGGGTGTCCGGCGTTGACCCATCGCAGTCGGCCGGTGTCGGTGTCCAGGTCAGCCATCACGGCCGTGCTGAACAGCTCGCCGCCCAGGCCCGTCAGGAGCGCGTCGTCCACGCTGCTGAGGACGTCGATCAGTCCGAGGCCCGAACGTCGCGCGCTCCGGTAGGCGGCCACGGTGAAGACCGCGCACTGCGCGCTGTGCAGCCCGTGACCCATCCCGTCGAAGAGCGCCACCTGCGTGTGCCCGTCGTCCACCGAGTAGTCGATGACGTCACCGGCGACCTCGTAGCAGGGCTCGAGAGCGGCCGAGACGGTCACGTTCGTGCCGGAGAAGCTGAGGGGCGGCAGCACCGAGTAGTGCAGCTCGGCGGCCACGCCCAGGTGATGGGTCCGCCGGAGCCGGATGATGGCGTCGCCGTACGCGCTCTTGCCCTGGACGAGCACGGCGGCGGCGTCCGCCAGCCGGCGCAGGGCGTCGAGCATGGCAGGGACGGGCTGGGCGTGGAAGGTCGCCGTCATCACACCGAGCCGGTGCGACCCGACGACGACCGGCAGCCACACGCGGATGCCGACGTCGCCCTCCGTCTGCGACTGCGCGTCGCCGAGCTGGTAGGCGCGGCCGGCCAGGGTGCCGTCGACGGCCAGGGAGGCGAGGTCCGACTGCTCGGGCGTCGGGCGCGCGCCGAGCAGCGGCTGCAGGAGGCGCTGCTGCAGGTCCGCGACGTAGACGACGCAGCCCTCTGCTCCGAGCCGTCTGGCGCAGGCGTCGAACAGGGCGGCCAGGTCGTGGGGGGCGGCCGGTTCCGCTGCCCGCGCCAGCTCGTCCAGCGCCCGCTCGGTGATCTCAGGCGCTGTCATCGTCGAAGCCTACGTGGGCGCGGTTGCTGCAAGACCACGTCGCGGGGCCGGGGCTCGACAGGGCTTGCTCACCTGTCGGTGAGCAGGTCGACGCATCCCCCGAGCGAACATCTCCTTGCGTTGCGAGGGCGCTGCACGAGGTCCGTGCCGCCGTCAGGGGGGATGACATGAGCTGGTCCGTGCAGGTCGACACGACCGTGCTGCCCGTCGGGTGGCGGCTGAGCTGCGGCACGTGCGCCGCCGCCTACGCCCTGGTCCCGGATCAGCCGCTGCGGCCCCAGGCGCGCGACGTGGTCGCCCGTCACGCCTGCCTCGTCGAGGAGGCTCCCGAGCTGCAGGTGCCGCGACAGCCGGCCGTCCCACCCCTCTGAGCGGCGGCACCCACCACCACGGGCGCCGGCTTCGTGGGACAGTGACGCGTCCGTTTCGCCCACGTTCGGGAGTACGACCATGCGCGGTCAGGCACGACTGGTGGTCGCCCTCGGGGCGATGGCGCTCGGCTGCCTTCCGGCGGTGGTGCAGGCGAGCGAGCCGACTGCCCGCTTCACGGTCGAGAGCACCCTGGACGCGCCGGACGCCCTGGTGGGCGACGGCGTGTGCGCTGCTGCCGCGGACAACGCGCCCTGCACCCTGCGTGCCGCTGTCCAGGAGGCAGACTTCGCTGCCAGCCGCACGACCCTCGTGGTCGTCCCGGCCGGCCGCTACCGGCTGACGATCCCGCCCGCAGCCGGCGAGGACGTCACCGGTTCGGCCGCCGCCGTCGACGGTGCCGCCGGCGACCTGGACATCACGAGCAGGGTGACGCTGAGGGGGGCCGGCGCGGGCCGGACGCTCGTCGACGGCGGCGGTCTCGACCGCGTGCTCGCCGTCGGCAACGGAGGGGACGCGCAGGTCAGCGACCTCACGTTGACGGGCGGTGACCCGAGCCGTCGAGGCACCACGCAGGGCATCTCGCTCGGCGGCGCCATCCTCAACGGCGGCAAGGTCACCCTGGACCGGGTGGCGCTGGTCGGCAACCGCGCCGACGGTGGCGGCGGCATGTTCAGCGTTCCCGGCACCGCGCCGGTGATCAGGGACAGCCTGATCGCCGACAACACCGCCTACTCCGGCGGCGGGCTGCGCCTCGACGCCGGCGGCACGATCATCAACACGACCATCACCGGCAACCGGCTGCTCGACCTGGTGCCCACGAGCCAGGCCCTGCCGGCCCGCCCCGTCCCGACGCTGTTCAGCGTCGCGGTCTCGGAGGGCACCGGCTGGGGCGGCGGCATCGACAACCGCGGCAGCGGGGACGTCGTCATCCTCAACTCCACGATCACCGGCAACCACGCCATCAGGGGCGGCGGGGGGCTCGCCGCCGGGCAGGGCTACGCGCCGGTGTCCGAGAAGGCCGCCATCGGCACGATGACCCTGCAGAACACCATCGTCGCCGGCAACACCAGCGCCCAGGGCGAGCGCGGCTGCCACGTGAAGGACCAGGTGATCCGCTCTCTCGGCCACAACCTGGCCAGCGACGGCAGCTGCTTCCTCACAGCCACCGGCGACCGCCCCGGCACCGACCCGCGGCTGGGCAAGCTGGCCGCCAACGGCGGCCCGACGTGGACGCAGGCGCTGACAGCCGGCAGCCCGGCGATCGACGGAGCCATGGGTTGCCCTGACCACGACCAGCGCGGCGTCGTCCGGCCACACGGCCGGCCCTGCGACATCGGCGCCTACGAGCGGCGCTGACCTCGAGCACGGCGTACGCACGACGGCCGGTGCACACCGGCCATGCACTCGTCCCGTCACGTGGCCCGGACGGCGCACGCGAGAGGGCCCCTCTGCGTACAGCCGCACCACTTCCACGGTGCTGTGATGGCATCCACGAACACGACTAGTTCCTCGTGACCACAGGCGATCTCCGCCGCCTGATCACGTCTCGCAACCCCCAGGTAGGTGATCTTCCCCGAACGTGTGAATCGCTCACAAGAAGGGCGATCCCCACGACACGTCCGGTGCCTCGTCCAGCGCTCCGGCAGCGAGCTCCCAGGCCCCGTCGAGCCACGCGACCCACGCTGGGCGCATGACCTCTTCACGCCGCACCGTGACAGCGGTGGCCGCGGCCTCCGCGGGGTTGCTCTGCACCGGTGTGGGGACTGCCGTGGTCCTCACGCCCGGCACCGGGCGCTCCGTCCGGGCCCAGTCGGTGGTGACCCCGACGGTCGTCGCCTCACCCACGACCGTCGCGACCGCCTCACCCACCTCGACAACCGTCGTGGAGCAGGCCAAGCCCGCCGCCCCCACCGCTAAGGCCGCCACTACGACCCCGTCACTGGCCTCCGCAAGACCAGCCCCCTCGGCCGCCTCGTCATCCGCCGAGACACGCACCCGGCGCGGGGCCCGGCTGCTCGCGTCCCTGGACTTCGACGTCGACGCCCTCGGCTGGACGGTCCAGTGGCTGCCCGGACGTGCCGGCTACCTCGGCCTCACCGATGCCGCGACCAGGACGGTGAGCATCTACGTGCGGGCAACGCACACCGATGCCCAGCTGCGGGTCACGCTGGCACACGAGCTCGGTCACGTGTACGACCTGACCTACGGCAGCGCAGCGAGCCGCGCGAGCTACCTGGCACGGCGCGGCGTGTCCAGCAGCACCGCCTGGTGGCCGTGCGCGGCGTGCAGCGACTACAGCAGCGGAGCCGGCGACTTCGCGGAGGTCTTCGCGGTGTACCTGGCCGGTTCTACGGACTTCCGGTCCACTCTCGCTGCCAGGCCGAGCGCTGCCGAAGCAGCCGCTCTGGTGCACGTCGTGGGCTTCGGGAGCTGAAAGAAGGGGCCGGTTGCGACGGGCCGTCCCCGGACCTCGGTCAGGGTCGCGACGCCTCGGGCTCGGACGACGGGCACAGCAGGTAGACGACGCTGTCCTTGCGGTGCCGCTCGTGCAGCGCCCACGGGCGCGAGCACTTCCGGCAGCTCTCGGCCGCCGCGTCCGGCACGTAGCCGTCCGGGGCCCTGTCCTCGCCGATCTGCGCCG
>JAODNF010000151.1 GCA_025464915.1 Frankiales bacterium
CTCCTCGATCTCGACCCGGCCCTCGTCGTACAGGCTGTCGAGCTCGCCGGCCTCGACGCTGAGCTCGTGCATGGCGGTGAAGCCGGTGGTCGGGGCGAGCTCCGCGCGGTACTCCTGCGCGGTCAAGCCGATGCTCGCGGCCTTGACGCGCAGCGGCAGGTCCTTGCTGACGAGGACGACGTCGTTGCCCTCGGCGGCGAAGTTGTAGGCCACCGCCAGGATGCGGCTGTCGTTGTCCGCGACCCGGAACCCGGCCGGCAGCCCGTCGAGCGAGGAGTGGTTGAGCTCGACCCGCAGCGTCCCTCCGTCCGCGATGGGGATGGGCTCGTCGAGCCGGCCGTGCTTGATGCGCAGGTCGTCGAGCACCCGCAGCGCCTGCCGCGCGAACCAGCCCAGCTCGGGGTGGTCGCGCTTGCCCTCGAGCTCGGAGATGACCACCAGGGGGAGGACCACTTCGTGCTCCGCGAACCGGCCCATCGCTCCCGGGTCGGACAGCAGCACGGACGTGTCGAGCACGAAGGTCTTCATGAGGGCGGCCTCTCTTACACAGGGCCGGGACCGTGGCCACTGAGGGCCGGGTCTCGGCCCTCCTTCCCGCCGGCGTGCGCGCGAATGTGGGCCCTCCCGTGCGGCGAGCGGGCTGCCCACCGCTGCTTCTCACGATGCGCCTGTGCCCCGACCTGTGGTGGTTCCGACACGCGCGACCACGGGTGACGCTCTGTGAACTCTGGGTGTCCGGACGGGACTAGGCGCCGAAGCGGCGCTGCCTCGCGCCGAAGTCCCGCAGGGCGCGCAGGAAGTCGACGCGCCGGAAGTCCGGCCAGTAGGCCTCGCAGAAGTAGAACTCCGAACGGGCGCTCTGCCACAGCAGGAAGCCGCCCAGGCGCTGCTCGCCGCTGGTGCGGATGATGAGGTCGGGGTCGGGCTGACCGCGCGTGTAGAGGTGCTCCGCGATGTGCTCCACGTCGAGGAGCTCGGCGACCTCCTCGATCGACCTGCCCTCCGCGGCGTGCGACTGCAGCAGCGACCGGACGGCGTCGGCGATCTCGCGGCGGCCGCCATAGCCGACGGCGATGTTGACGTGCACGCCCGGCCGGCCGGCGGTCCCCTCCGCCGCCTCCTTGAGCGTGCGGGAGGTCTCGGCCGGCAGCGTGTCGAGGGCGCCCACGATGTTGAGCGTCCAGCGGTTCTCGGGCCGGGCGAGGTCGACGACGACGTCCTCGATGATCCTCAGCAGCGACGTCAGCTCGGACGCCGAGCGGGCGAGGTTGTCGGTGCTCAGCAGCCACAGGGTCACGACCTCGACGCCCGCCTCGTCGCACCAGCGGAGCAGGTCCTCGATGCGGTCGGCACCGGCCTGGTGCCCCGCCTTGGTCGTCGCCCCGACCGACTTCGCCCACCGCCGGTTGCCGTCGAGGATGACCCCGACGTGCCGGGGGACGGGGACGCCGCGCAGCTGCCGGGTCAGCCGTCGCTCGTAGACGTCGTAGACGAGGTCGCGGGCTCCCACGCGCCGCAGCCTAGACCTCGCGTGCGGGGATTTTGTGGTGAACCGGTGTCCGCTTCCAGACGTCCCGCAGGACGAGCGGCACGATCGTGATCATCGTGACGGCGAAGCCGAAGATGTTGAACATCCACAGCCACCACTCGAACAGGACCAGGGCGAGGGTGGCGAGCACGCGCCCGGCCGGTCCGAACGACGTCGGGCTGCCGTGCCACCGGCTGTAGACGCGGCGGCTCTCCAGCGGCCGGTGGGGGATCTCGGGGAGCGACTCGGCAGCGGGTACGTCGAGGCGTGCGAAGCACTGGGTGCACCAGGACACCCCTGGGCGCAGCGCGGCACCGCACGACGAGCAGGTCACCCTCCGGTCATCGGCCCGGGGGCCGGTCGACCTGAGCCACCGGCCTGCCTGCTGATCAGCCCTGCAGGCGCTCCACGAGCGAGGCGTGCTGCTCGACGAGGGCCTTGGGCATGTGGTCGCCGAACTGCTCGAAGTACTCGGGTAGCAGGCCGGCCTCCTGCTTCCAGATCTCGGTGTCGACGGACAGCAGGATGTCGAGGTCGCGCTCGGAGATCTCGAGGCCTTCGAGGTCGAGCTCGGCCTTCGCCGGGACGGTGCCGATGGCCGTCTCGATGCCCGCGGCGGTGCCCTCGAGGCGGTCCACGATCCACTTCAGGACGCGGCTGTTCTCGCCGAAGCCCGGCCAGAGCCACTTGCCGTTCTCGTCCTTGCGGAACCAGTTGACAGCGTAGATCTTCGGCAGCTTGTCGGCCGTGGTGGCCTGGCCGATCTCGAGCCAGTGGCCGGCGTAGTCGCCCATGTTGTAGCCGCAGAAGGGCAGCATGGCGAAGGGGTCGCGGCGGAGCTGGCCGATGGCGCCGGCCTGGGCGGCCGTCGTCTCGGAAGAGACCGTGAGGCCCATGAAGACGCCGTGCTCCCAGTCGAAGGACTCGGTCACGAGCGGGACAGCCGTGGCCCGACGGCCGCCGAACAGGATCGCGCTGATCGGCACGCCCTTCGGGTCCTCCCACTCGGCCGCGATGGTCGGGCACTGCCCGGCCGGCGTCGTGAAGCGGGCGTTCGGGTGGGCGGCCGGGGTCTCGCTGGACGGGGTCCAGTCGTTGCCCTTCCAGTCGGTGAGGTGCGCCGGAGGCTCCTCGGTGAGGCCCTCCCACCACACGTCGCCGTCGTCGGTCAGCGCGACGTTGGTGAAGATGCTGTTGCCGTAGAAGGTCTTCACGGCGTTGGCGTTGGTGTCCTCACCGGTGCCGGGGGCGACCCCGAAGAAGCCGGCCTCCGGGTTGATGGCGTACAGCTGCCCGTCAGCGCCGAAGCGCATCCAGCAGATGTCGTCACCCACCGTCTCGACGGTGTAGCCTGGGATGGTCGGCTGCAGCATCGCGAGGTTGGTCTTGCCGCAGGCGCTCGGGAAGGCAGCGGTGACGTACTTGACGTCGCCCTGCGGCGAGGTGAGCTTCAGGATGAGCATGTGCTCGGCCATCCAGCCCTCGTCCCGGGCCATGACCGAGGCGATCCGGAGTGCGAAGCACTTCTTCCCGAGCAGCGCGTTGCCGCCGTACCCGGAGCCGTAGGACCAGATCTCGCGGGTCTCGGGGTAGTGGACGATGTACTTGGTGTCGGAGCAGGGCCACGGCACGTCCGCCGCGCCGTCTACCAGCGGAGCGCCGACGGTGTGGACGGCCGGCACGAAGAAGCCGTCGTCGCCGATCGCGTCGAGAGCCGCCTTGCCCATCCGGGTCATGATCCGCATCGAGACGACGACGTAGGGCGAGTCGGTGATCTCGACGCCGAGCTGGCTGATCTTCGACCCGAGCGGCCCCATGCAGAACGGGACGACGTACATGGTCCGGCCGCGCATGCAGCCGTCGAACAGCGGCTCGAGGGTGGCGCGCATCTGGGCCGGGTCCATCCAGTTGTTCGTGGGACCGGCGTCGGCTTCCTTCTCGCTGCAGATGTAGGTGCGGTCCTCGACCCGGGCGACGTCGGTCGGGTCGGACGCGGCGTAGAAGCTGTTCGGGCGCTTGGCCTCGTTCAGCCTGGTGAAGGTCCCGGCGTCGACGAGGAGCTGCGTGAGGCGCTGCCACTCCTCCTCGGAGCCGTCGCACCACTCCACCCGGTCGGGCTGGGTGAGCTCGGCGATCTCGCGCACCCACGCGACGAGCTTCGCGTTCGTGGTGGGCGCCTGGTCCAGTCCGGGGATGGTGGACGCGGTGGTCATGGGATCCTCTCCGTCGAGGTCGCCGTGCCCCCCGCACCGGGGAGGTCACGTGTGATCGCCGTCGAGGTCGCCGGGGGCTGCTGACCTGTCCGGGCCGTGGAGGGATGTTACCCGCGGGTGTTCACCCCGTCGCTGTGAGCCTCAGCACCTGCCACCGTCGCAGGACCGTCATGCATGGACAGGGGAGAAGCGGTGAGGATGAGCAGGTGAGGCACTCCGAGCGCACGTCGTCGACGACTGCACAGCGCGTGGGCGCGCGCGTCGAGGAGCAGGTCGCACGGGTCGAGGAGAAGGCCCAGCAGGTCGCCGACCTGCTCAAGCCGCGGCTGCGCGGCGTGCTCCAC
>JAODNF010000401.1 GCA_025464915.1 Frankiales bacterium
ACTCCCAGGTCGGAGGCGGCCTTCAGGTGGTCGCCGGCGAGGATGCCCAGGCCGCCGGAGTACTGGGGCAGCACCTCGGTGATGCCGAACTCCGGTGAGAAGTAGGCGATCGAGGCCGGTGCGTCCGTCAGCGACTGGTACCACTTGGGCTCGGCGAGGTACTGCTGCAGGTCGCCGTGGACCGCGGCCATCCGTCCCAGGAAGTCGCTGTCCGACGACAGCTGCCCGAGCCGCTCGGGGCTCACCTCGCCGAGCAGCCGGATCGGATCGTGGCCGACGGCCTCCCACGCCTCGCCGTCGATGCTGGCGAAGAGGTCCTGCGAGGCGTGGTGCCACGACCAGCGCAGGTTCATCACGAGCTCGGCCAGCGGCGCGAGGGGGGTGGGCAGGGCCAGGCGGACGGTGAACCGACGGAGAGCTCTCACCTGCGCGACCCTAACCCGTACCCGCGAGTCGCCAAACCCCTGCCCGTCCGCTTGCCTCTTGATCTCGTGGGTACGGTCGGCACGTGGTGGGACGCATCGTGATCACAGACGTGGGGCCGGCTGTCGCGTGCGGTCAGTACGCCGCCAAGGCGGTGAGCGGCGAGACGCTGGAGGTCGTGGCCACCGTGTTCCGGGAAGGACACGACGCCGTTGCCGCCAACGTGGTCCTGAAGCGGCCCGGCGGCGGCCGGTCGCCGTTCGTGCGCATGACGCCGGGCGAGGACGACAGCTGGTCGGCGCCGGTGACCTTCGACACCGAGGGTCCCTGGTCGTTCGCCGTCGAGGGGTGGAGCGACCCGCTCGGCACCTGGTGGCACGACGCCCCCCTCAAGGTCGACGCCGAGGTCGACGTGGAGGTCGTCCTCGAGGAGGGTGCACGACTCTACGAGCGGGCGACCGCCGGCGTGCCCAAGGCCAAGCAGGCCCCGCTCTCCGCCATCCCCGACGCGCTCCGCGACGTCACCCGCACCCCCCGTCAGCGGCTGGACGCGGCGCTGGCACCAGATGCGGTGCAGGTGCTGACCGAGCACCCCCTCCGGGAGCTGGTGACGAGCTCGTCGTCCTACCCGGTCTGGGTCGACCGGCCGAGGGCCCTCTACGGAAGCTGGTACGAGTTCTTCCCCCGCAGCGAGGGCGGGACCCTGCGCACCGCAGCGGAGCGGCTGACCGCCGTCGCGGCCATGGGCTTCGACGTCGTCTACCTGCCGCCGATCCACCCGATCGGAAGGGTCAACCGCAAGGGCCCCAACTCCCCCGAGTTCCCGGGCGGCGACCCGACGGCCGACCCGGACGAGGTCCCCGGCAGCCCCTGGGCCATCGGCTCCGACGAGGGCGGGCACGACGCGATCCACCCGGACCTCGGGACGTTCGAGGACTTCGACCACTTCGTCGCCCGCGCCACCGAGCTCGGCATGGAGGTCGCCCTCGACCTCGCGCTGCAGTGCGCCCCCGACCACCCGTGGGCCAAGGAGCACCCCGAGTGGTTCACGACCCGGGTCGACGGGACGATCGCCTACGCCGAGAACCCGCCGAAGAAGTACCAGGACATCTACCCCCTCAACTTCGACAACGACCCCGAGGGCCTGTAAGCCGAGGTGCTCCGGGTCGTCCGGCACTGGATGGAGCACGGGGTCCGCATCTTCCGCGTCGACAACCCGCACACGAAGCCGCTCGACTTCTGGGAGTGGCTCATCGCGCAGGTGAAGAAGACCGATCCGGACGTGCTGTTCCTCGCCGAGGCCTTCACCCGACCGGCCATGATGCACGAGCTCGGACGCATCGGGTTCACGCAGTCCTACACCTACTTCACCTGGCGGGTCGGAAAGGACGAGCTGCAGGAGTACGTCGAGGAGCTGACGGAGTCGGCGCGCCACATGCGCCCCAACTTCTTCGTGAACACGCCGGACATCCTGCACGCCTCCCTGCAGTACGGCGGTCCGCCGGTCTTCAAGATCCGGGCGGTCCTGGCGGCGCTCCTGTCCCCCAGCTACGGCGTCTACGCGGGCTACGAGCTCTACGAGCACGTCGCCGTCAAGCCCGGCAGCGAGGAGTACCAGGAGTCCGAGAAGTACCAGGTGAAGAACCGTGACTGGACGCAGCCCGGGCTGTCTCCGTACCTCACCACCCTGAACCGGCTCCGCAAGCAGCACGAGTCCCTGCAGTGGCTCGCGAACGTCGTGTTCCACGACGTCGACAGCGACCAGGTCCTGGCCTGGAGCAAGCGGACCGGCGACGACGTCGTGCTCGTCGTCGTCAACCTCGACCCGCACGGCACCCGCGAGGCCACGGTGCGGCTGAACCTGCCGGCCCTGGGCGTCGGGTGGGAGGACCAGGTGCTGGTCAGGGACGAGATCAGCGGTAGTGAGTGGACGTGGGGGCAGGCGAACTACGTCCGCCTGGACCCGTTCGTCGAGCCCGCGCACGTCTTCACCGTGCGGCGGGCCCACCCGGCCGAGCAGGGCACGTGGACGTGAGCGCGGACCCGCTCGTCAGCCCCGAGGAGTCACGCGACCCGCTGTGGTTCAAGCGCGCCGTCTTCTACGAGGTCCTCGTGCGCGGCTTCGCCGACAGCAACGGCGACGGGACGGGTGACCTCCGCGGCCTGATCAACAAGCTGGACTACCTGCAGTGGCTCGGCGTCGACTGCATCTGGCTGCTGCCGATCTACCAGTCGCCGCTGCGTGACAACGGCTATGACATCAGCGACTACGTCTCGGTGCTTCCGGAGTTCGGTGACCTCGGCGACTTCGTGCAGCTCGTCGAGGAGGCGCACAAGCGGGGGATGCGCATCATCGCCGACCTGGTCATGAACCACAGCAGCGACCAGCACCCGTGGTTCCAGGCGAGCCGTACGGACCCGACCGGCCCGTACGGCGACTACTACGTCTGGTCCGACACCGACGAGATCTACTCGGAGGCGCTGATCATCTTCGTCGACACCGAGAAGTCGAACTGGACCTGGGACGCGGAGC
>JAODNF010000402.1 GCA_025464915.1 Frankiales bacterium
CCCGCCCGCCTCGCGGGACCTGGCCGTCGCTGGCGCCGCCCAGGTCGCGGCGCTGGCACCGGGCGTCTCCCGGGCTGGGGCGACCCTGACCGCGCTCCGGGCCCGCGAGGTGAGCCGCGAGGACGCCCTGCGCGCCTCGCTCGTCATGTCGCTGCCGGTGACGGCGGGCGCCGCTGCCCTGACTGCTCTCCGTTCCCGTCAGGCGCCGGCGCTGCTGCCGTCTCTGGTCGCGGGTGCTGCGTCCTACGTCACTGCTCGGCGTGTCACCGGATCGCCCAGGTTCTACTCAGCATCATCTGCCTACCGTCTCGGGCTTGCCGCGGCGGTCCTCGCCAGGTCCGCTAGGAGAAGTGCGTGAACGTCGTCCAGGCCGTCGTGCTCGGGGTCGTCGAGGGGCTCACCGAGTTCCTGCCCGTGTCCAGCACCGGGCACCTGCTCATCTCGGAGCACCTGATGGGGCTGTCCGGCAAGGAGGACAAGGACTCGCTGATCGGCTTCACCGCGGTGATCCAGACCGGCGCGATCTTCGCCGCCGTCCTCTACTTCTTCCGCGAGATCCTCTCGGTCGTCGGGGACTTCTCGACCGGGCTCGTGTCCGCCGGCAAGCGGCAGACCGACGGCTTCCGGTACGCCCTCGCCGTCGGCATCGGCTCGCTGCCGATCATCGCTGTCGGGTTCGCGGCGAAGGACGCCATCAAGAGCATCGACCAGCACCTGGTGGCCGTGGCGATCGGGCTGATCGCCTTCTCGGCGGTGTTCGTCGTCGCCGAGAAGCGGGCAACGCAGGCCCGCGGGAAGGACGACATGGTGCCGCTCGACGGGCTGGTGGTCGGCCTCGCCCAGTGCATCGCCCTCGTGCCCGGCGTCTCCCGCTCCGGCGCCTCGATCTCCGCCGGGCTCCTGCGCGGCCTCGACCGGGTCGCGGCGACCCGGTTCTCCTTCCTCATCGGCATTCCCGCACTTCTGGGCGCCGGCGTGCTCGGGCTCGGGGACGCGTCGAAGAACACGGTCGGTACGACCAACACGGCGATCGCGACGGTCGTGTCCTTCGTCGTCGGGTACGCGTCCATCGCGTTCCTGCTGCGCTTCGTCGCGTCGCACAAGATCAGCGCCTTCGTGCCGTACCGGCTTCTGGTCGGTGTCGGCGTGCTGATCGGTGTCGCCGTCTCCTGAGTGCCAGACTCCGGCCGTGACCGCTCAGCTGACCTGCCGGACCGACAAGGGCACCGAGTGCGTTGCCCACACCCGCGCCTACAAGGACGGGGCGCTCGTCGCCGAGGGCTTCGACGTCGCGCACGTCAGCGACTACCTCGACGACGACCACATCGTCTGGCTCGACCTGGAGAAGCCGACACTGGCCGACCTCGAGGTGGTGCGCGAGGAGCTGTCGCTGCACGACCTCGCCCTCGAGGACGCGGTGGCCGAGCACCAGCGTCCGAAGCTCGACCACTACGAGAACCACGAGTTCCTGTCGGCCATGGTGGCGCGCCTCGACGAGAGCGCGGAGCTGACCCTGCACGAGGTCGACGCGTTCATCACGCCGAAGGCCCTGGTCACGGTCCGCAAGAGCAGCGACATCGGGGTGGAGCACCTCACCAAGCGGTGGGACGCCGCGGCCCACAAGAATGCCGCGTCCGGGGTGGCCTTCCTGCTGCACGGGCTGCTCGACCTCATCGTCGACGGGCACTTCGCCACGGTGCAGCTCCTCGACGAGCAGCTCGACGACCTGGAGGACGTGCTCTTCGACGCGCACCCGCGGTCCCGCGAGCTGCAGCGGCGGTCGTTCGAGGTCCGCAAGTCCCTGGTTCTGCTGCGCCGGGCCGTGCTCCCGATGCGCGAGGTCGTGAACTCCCTGCTCCGCAGGGACCTCGACATCGTCGACGACCGGATGCAGCCCTACTACCAGGACGTCTACGACCACGTGCTGCGCGCGTCGGAGTGGACCGAGTCGCTGCGCGACCTGGTGTCGACGATCCTCGAGACCAACCTGACGTTGCAGGGCAACCGCCTCAACGAGGTGATGCGCACCCTGACCTCGTGGGCCGCGCTGCTCGCCGTCACGACTGCTGTCACGGGCTTCTACGGCCAGAACGTCCCTTACCCGGGCTTCGGGAAGGAGTGGGGCTTCCTGTTCTCCTTCGGGCTGCTGCTCGTCGGGACCGGAGGGCTCTACCTGTTCCTGAAGAAGCGCGGCTGGTTGTGAAGCGGGGGGAGTCGCGGTGGCCGGCCGCGGCCGCGATCGTGGTCGCCCTGGCCTCCGAGCTGCTGCTCTCGCCCGCGCTCCTGCCCGGTCCGGCGTGGCTCCTGCCGGGGCTGGAGGGGGTGCTGCTCACGGGGCTGGTCGCGGCGGACCCCAACCGGCTGACGCAGCAGTCACGGGACTTGCGGCTGCCCTCGCTCGCCCTGCTCGGCGTCATCGCGGCGGGCAACACCTGGGCGCTCGTGAACCTCATCGACGAGCTCGTCAACGGCGGTGGCAACGGCCGTGACGTCCTGTCCGCCGCGGCCGGGGTGTGGGTCACGAACGTCGTCGTGTTCGCCCTCGCCTACTGGGAGACCGACCGTGGTGGACCGCTCGGCCGCGCGGGCGCCCGCGCCGCCCCGGCGTACCCGGAGCTGTGGTTCCCCCAGGACGGTGACGCTGCTCCCGTGGCGCCACCCGGCTGGCACCCGGTGTTCGTGGACTACCTGTTCGTGTCGGTCACCGCCTCGACGGCCTTCAGCCCGACCGACACCATGCCGCTGACCCCGCGAGCGAAGTTCCTGATGGGCGCCCAGGGCCTCGTGTCGCTGACCACGATCGGGCTGGTGGCAGCCCGCGCCGTCAACATCCTCGGCTCGTGACTGGACACGGCGCTGCGGACTCCGGTGCTCAGACCGCAGCGCGGTGTCCAGTCGCGGCGACATAGGGTCGGGGAATGACGACGGTCGTGCTGGTGCGGCACGGGCTCACGCACATGACGGGCCCGGTGCTCGCGGGGTGGACCCCTGACCTGCACCTCGACGAGCGCGGGCAGAAGCAGGCCGCTGCGGTGGCCGAGCGGCTGCGCCCCGTGCGCTTCGACGCCCTCGTCAGCAGTCCCCTCGACCGCTGCCTCGACACCATCGGTGCCATCGCAGAGGGCCGCGACACGCCCGTCAAGGTCGAGGACCGGCTGGGGGAGTGCCGCTACGGCGACTGGACCGGCAAGCCCCTCAAGGAGCTGGCCAAGGACCCGCTGTGGAAGGTGGTGCAGCAGCACCCGTCCGCTGCCGTGTTCCCCGGCCCCGAGGGCGAACCCCTGCGCGAGACGTCGAACCGCGCCGTGGCGGCGGTCCGCGACTGGAACGAGCAGCTGGGGCCGGACGCGACCTGGCTGGCGTGCAGCCACGGCGACGTCATCAAGGCGATCGTGGCGGACGCGATGGGGCTGCACCTGGACCAGTTCCAGCGGATCCTCATCGACCCCTGCTCGGTCACGATCATCCGCTACACCGAGACCCGGCCGTTCGTCGTCCGCACCAACGACACCGGTGGCGGCGTCTCCGACCTCCTGCCGGCTCCGAAGAAGTCCCGCAGGAAGGCCTCGAGCGACGCCCCGGTCGGCGGCGGCGCAGGCGCCTAGGGTTGTCGGTATGCCTCGTCAGGTCCATGTCTTCGACCCGCCGGAGCGCTTCGTCGCGGGCACAGTGGGCCAGCCCGGCGACCGCACGTTCTACCTGCAGGCCAGCGCCGACGGCCGGGTCGTGAGCGTTGCCCTCGAGAAGGCGCAGGTCCAGGTCCTCGCGGAGCGGCTCGAGGAGCTGCTCGAGACGGTCCGGCGCCAGACCGATGCCGTCGTGCCGGTGAGCGCCCCGCGCGAGCTCGAGGACACGGCGCCGCTCGACGCGCCGGTCGAGGAGGAGTTCCGGGTCGGCACCATGGGGCTGGCCTGGGAGACCGAGGGCGAGCGGATGGTCGTCGAGGCCCTCGCGCAGCCGGCCGACGAGGACCAGGCCGTCGTCGAGCCACTCGCGGACAGCGACGAGGGCCCAGACGCACTGCGCGTACGGATCACGGCGGACATGGCGCGGGCCTTCATCGCCCGGGCCCTGCGCGTCGTCGCGGAGGGTCGCCCGCCCTGCCCGCTGTGCAGCCTCCCGCTCGACCCCGAGGGCCACATCTGCCCGCGGCAGAACGGGCACCGCCGCTGACCCCCGACCAGCGCCGGCTGCTCACCGACGGCGTTCTCGAGATCGAGGGTCGCCTGATCGACGCCAGCAACGCGACGCTCTACTGCACCACGACCCTCGACGGCGTCAGCGCGGTCTGCGTCTACAAGCCGATCCAGGGGGAGCGGCCGCTCTGGGACTTCCCGGACGGCACCCTCGCCGGCCGCGAGGTGTCGGCGTACCTCGTCAGCGAGGCGACCGGATGGGACCTCGTCCCGCCCACCGTCCTGCGGGACGGTCCGTTCGGCACCGGCATGTGCCAGCTCTGGGTCGACGTCGACGACACCGTCGACCTGCAGGACCTCGCCCACAGCGACCACCCCGACATCCAGCGGATGTGCGTCCTCGACGCGGTCATCAACAACGCCGACCGCAAAGGGGGGCACCTGCTCCCGACGCCGGAGGGACGGGTCTACGGCGTCGACCACGGCGTCTGCTTCAGCGCGGACGACAAGCTGCGGACCCTGCTCTGGCAGTGGCGGGGGCTGCCGCTGACCCCGGAGGCGGTCGAGGTCCTCCAGAAGCTCCAGGCCGACCTCTACGGTGACCTCGGTGCGGCCCTGAGCGGGCACCTCACGCGTCGCGAGGTGCGTCGTACCGGTCAGCGCGTCGAGCAGCTGCTGCTGACCGGGCTGCACCCGATGCCGAGCGAGGACTGGCCAGCCATCCCCTGGCCGCCGTTCTGACGTCAGAGCCGGATGCAGCCCTGCGCGCGCCCGACCCTGGCGAGCCCTGTCAGGTCACCCGGCTGCAGGTCCTTCAGGCCCGGCTGGATGACGGGGTACATCAGCTGCGAGGCCGAGCCGGCGTGCGCGAGGCCCATGGCGTGCGACAGCTCGTGCAGGACGACGGTGTACCAGGACACCGGCCCCGTCAGCGGCAGGTGCTTGCCCTGGTTGAGGGCCACCACCGCTGAGCGAATCGCCGCCGTCGTGGTGCCGTCACGGGTGACGCCGAACCAGGCCATCCGCGTCACGCCGAGGACGTTCGGGGACTGGCCGCTCAGCAGGTCGCTGCGGGCCGCCGTGGCCCAGCCGATGAGGACCGGTGGCCGGGTGGCGGACGACTTCGGCAGCCAGGACGTCGTGGGCGCGGTCGTGACGGCCCCGTCGTAGACCCAGGTCGTGCCGGTGGCGCGGGAGATCCGCACGATCGCCTTGACGACCTGCGTGAACCCGCCGACGACCTGCCCGGAGGTGCGGTAGCGCCAGTGGATGGCCGTGCAGGGGTCCCAGCGGACCGGGCGGCCCTGCAGCAGCGTCTCGAACGCGTACGAGGCACCGGTGGCCGAGCTCGGCATGCCGACCGTGACGGCGTCGGCGTCCGACAGGTGCAGCCCAAGCGCCGGCGTCGCCGGCACTGCTCCCAGCGCGGCGAGGGACGCCAGCACCAGCAGCAGCCGCCTCACCATGAAGGAGGGATCGGGTCACCGGCCGCCGGCTCCGTTCACCCGAACGTGTCGCAAGGCGCAGGTGACTACGCTCCTCGCCATGCGTTCCTGGGCTGCTCCTGACGTGCCACGGCTGCCAGGCTCGGCGCCCGCGGTCCGGGTGCACGACACGGCCAGTGGCGGGCTTGTCGACGTGACGCCGGCCGACGGCGTGGCGCGGCTCTACGTCTGCGGCATCACGCCCTACGACGCCACCCACCTCGGCCACGCCGCGACCTACCTGTCCTTCGACACCCTGGTGCGGGTCTGGGAGGACCAGGGCAACGAGGTGCAGTACGTCCAGAACGTCACGGACATCGACGACCCGCTGCTCGAGCGGGCGGCCCGGGACGGGGTCCGGTGGGAGGACGTGGCCGAGCGCGAGACCGACCTTTTCCGCAGCGACATGACCGCTCTGCGCGTCGTCCCGCCCACCTGGTACGTCGGCGCTGTCGAGGCGATGGCCGAGATCGCCGACCTGGTCGTGAGGCTCGTCGAGCTCGGCGCCGCCTACAGCGTGGACGGTGACGTCTACTTCTCCGTCGCGGCGGCCGACCGGTTCGGCTCGGTCGCCGGGCTGTCGCGTGACGAGATGGTCCGGCTGTCGGGCGAGCGCGGCGGCGACCCGGACCGTGCCGGCAAGAAGGACCCGCTGGACTGCCTGCTCTGGATGCAGCAGCGCCCTGGCGAGCCGGGGTGGGACTCACCCCTCGGCCTGGGCCGTCCCGGCTGGCACGTGGAGTGCTGCGCGATGGCCCTGAACCGGCTCGGCAACCACATCGACGTCCAGGGCGGTGGCGCCGACCTCGCGTTCCCGCACCACGAGCTGTCGGCCGCCGAGGCGGAGGTCGCGACCGGCGAGCAGCCGTTCGCCCGGGCCTACGTGCACGCCGGGATGATCGGGCTCGACGGCGAGAAGATGAGCAAGTCCCTCGGCAACCTGGTCTTCGTGTCGAAGCTCGTCGCCGGCGGCACCGAGCCGGGCGCCCTGAGGCTGGCCCTCCTCGGCCGGCACTACCGCAGCGACACGGCCTGGACTCCGGACCTGCTGGCCGCCGCCGAGACGCGGCTGGCCGCCTGGCGGGACGGTGCCGCGCGCGGTGCCGGGCCCTCCGGGGAGCAGCTGCTCTCCGGCGTGCGCGCCGCCCTGTCCGAGGACCTCGACACGCCCGCGGCCCTCGCGCTCGTGGACTCCTGGGCCGCGACGGACGGCACCGACCAGGACGCGCCGGACCTCGTCCGCGACGTGGTCGATGCCCTGCTGGGCGTCCGCCTCTAGCGTTTCCACACACCAGAGTGCTGTGGGAACGGGGGTTCTAGCGGCTGAAGAGGCCGAGCAGCTTGCCGTGCGGGCGCCTCCAGGCGGCGCACTCGCACCCGGACTGGCTGCAGTCGGTCCCGCGGCGGTGGTGCTCGTGGGCGTCCTTCGGGTGGTCGCAGACCCGGCACGGGACCTTGTCGGGGCCCTCGCTACGACGGTCAGCGGCGGTGCCCAACGGCTCGGTCATCTGCTCCACCCCCCGTACATCGGCACGAAGCCGCTCCGTCTGAACTCAACCCGTGCCGTCCTGGCGGCGCAGGAAGCGCTCGAACTCGGCCGCGATCGCCTCGCCGGACGCCTCGGGCAGGTCCTCCTCGGGCTCGCGCTCCTCGAGGGAGGCGACGTACTCGGCCACGTCGCTGTCCTCGGCGGCGAGCTCGTCCACGTGCTCCTCCCAGGCCCTCGCCTCCTCCGGCAGGTCGCCGAGGGGGATCGCGATGTCGAGCAGGTCCTCGACCCGGCGCAGCAGCGCGATGGTCGCCTTCGGGCAGGGAGGGGAGGCCACGTAGTGCGGGACCGCCGCCCAGAACGACACCGCGGGCAGCCCGGCCTTCACGCAGGCCTCCTGCAGGACGCCGACGATCCCGGTCGGGCCCTCGTAGCGGGACGTCTCGAGACCGAGCCGCGACGCGAGCGTGGGGTCGGAGGAGGTGCCCGAGACCGGCACCGGACGGGTGTGCGGGCTGTCGGCGAGCAGGGCGCCCAGCGTGACGGCCTCGCTCACCCCGAGGCCGGTCGCCTGCCGCAGGACCTCCTCGCAGAACCCCCGCCAGCGCATGTTCGGCTCGATGCCCCGCACCAGCACCAGGTCGCGGTCCGCCGTGGGGAGCCGCACGGCGTAGAAGCGGGTCGTGGGCCAGTCGATCCGGCGGGTGATCCCGTCCACCAGCGACACCATCGGCCGGTTGACCTGGAAGTCGTAGAACTCGTCGGGGTCGATCGTGCCGACCTCCTCACCGTCCCACACGTCGACGAGGTGCTCGACCGCGTCGGTGGCAGCGTCGCCGGCGTCGTTCCAGCCCTCGAAGGCCGCGACGAGGACGGGCGAGCGCAGGGTCACGACTTCGTGGCGCCCTTGGCACTGGGCTTGCCGGTGGTGTGCACGATCAGGACGTCGCAGTTGGCCTTGTGCGTGATGTTGGCCGGGACCGAGCCGAGCAGGCGGCCGGCGAGGCTGTTGAGGCCGCGGTTGCCGACGATGAGCAGGTCGACGTCGTTGTCGAGGGCCGCCTTCACCAGGGCGTCGACCGGATCGCCCTCCACCGCGAGCTTCTTGACGGTCTTCACCCCGATCTTCACCGCCCGGTCCTCGGCGTCGCGGAGCACGTCGTCCGCGGGGGTCGAGCCCTGCACCTTGTAGGCGTCCTCGCCCAGCGCGTTGCGCGCGTCGTCCCGCTCTCGGGTCGTCATCGGGTGGAAGGCGGTGAGCAGGTAGAGCGTCGCGCCGGCGTCGGCCGCGACGGAGGCGGCGCGGTCCACCGCGCGGAACGAGGACTCCGACCCGTCGGTGCCCACGAGGACGGACGTGTAGCTGCTCACTTCGGACCTCCTTGTTGACCTGCCCGGAACCTACCTCGCCCGAAGGAAGTGGACGGGTTCCGGTAACCTGAAACGCAGGTCGAGAGGCGCTGCGACGGGGCCGACCCCCGCCACGCTCGACCCGCACGGCACAGCAAGGGCGCCTCCGTCACCAGGAGGCAGCGCGTGTCAGGACCGCAGCTCCGTCCGGATGTCACCGACGAGCTCTCCGCGACCCTGCGCCGGCGCGTGATGGTCCTCGACGGCGCCATGGGCACCGCCATCCAGCGCGACCGGCCTGACGAGGCCGGCTACCGCGGGAAGCGGTTCAAGGACTGGCCGTCCGACGTGCAGGGCAACAACGACCTGCTGACGCTCACCCAGCCGCAGATCATCGCCGGGATCCACCGCGAGTACCTCCAGGCCGGCGCCGACATCATCGAGACCAACACCTTCAACGCCAACGCGGTCAGCCTCGCCGACTACGGCATGCAGGAGCTCGCCTACGAGCTGAACTACGAGAGCGCGCTGCTCGCGCGCCGGGAGTGCGACGCGCTGTCCACGCCCGACAAGCCCCGCTACGTCGCCGGTGCGCTCGGCCCGACGACCCGCACCGCGTCGATCAGCCCCGACGTGAACGACCCGGGCGCCCGCAACGTCTCCTACGACCAGCTCGTGGTGGCCTACGCCGAGGCAGGTCGCGGGCTGCTCGACGGTGGCTCCGACGTGCTGTTCATCGAGACCATC
>JAODNF010000176.1 GCA_025464915.1 Frankiales bacterium
AGGGCGATGGCGTACGGCACGCGGCGCGGCAGCATCATCGCCGCACCACCAGCAGCGACGAGGGAGCGCTTCACCTCGGGCACACCGAGCTTCGCGGTGCGTCCGGCGACGACGAGGTCGCAGGCGAGGAGCAGCTCGAAGCCGCCGGCCAGCGCCCAGCCCTCGACCGCTCCGATCAGGGGCTTGCGAGGCGGCGTCTCGGTGATGCCGCACAGACCGCGCCCGGGCAGGGCCGGCGTCTCCCCGCGCAGGAAGGCCTTGAGGTCCATGCCGGCCGAGAAGCTGCCGCCCGCACCCGTGAGGACACCGACCCGGAGGTCGTCGTCCCGGTCCAGCTCGTCCACCGCATCGGCAACGCCCTGAGCCACGCCCGCGTTGAGCGCGTTCTTGGCCTCAGGGCGGTTGATGGTGATGACCTGCACCCCACCGCGCCGCTCGACAAGGACCTCGTCCGACATCGCTGCATCCCTTCGTCCGGTGGCTCACCCTACACGGGATACAGTAAGATGATTGCACCGACTTTACGAGATGAGACCTGCATGGCGACGCGCGACGTCTTCGGCCCGGAGCACCACCAGTACCGCGCCGTCGTGCAGGAGTTCCTCGAGCGCGAGGTGGCACCGTTCCACGCGAAGTGGGAGCTCGACGGGCAGGCCGACAAGGACGTCTACCGCAGGGCGGCGGAGCGCGGGATCATCGGCTTCAACGTCCCCGAGGAGTACGGGGGCCTCGGCATCACGGACTTCCGCTACAACGCGATCGTGGCCGAGGAGATGGGGCGCACCCGTCTCACCGGCCCCGCCTTCACCCTGCACAACGACATCGTCGCCCCGTACCTGCTCCGGATGGCGACCGACGAGCAGAAGGCCCGCTGGCTGCCGGGGCTGGCCTCCGGCGAGCTGCTGTTCGCCATCGCCATGAGCGAGCCCGGGGCCGGGAGCGACCTCAACGGCATCCGCACCAGCGCCCGCCGCGACGGGGACGACTGGGTGCTGAACGGGCAGAAGACCTTCATCTCCAACGGCCTGACGTGCGACGTCGTCATCGTCGTGGCCCGGACGGACCCCGAGGCCGGGCACAAGGGCATCAGCCTGCTCGTCGTGGAGCGGGGCATGGCGGGGTTCGAGCGCGGACGCAAGCTGGAGAAGATGGGCGTCCCCGCACAGGACACCGCCGAGCTGTTCTTCCACGACGTGCGCGTCCCCGCGACCAACCTGCTCGGCACGGAGGGACGCGGCTTCATCCACCTGATGGAGAACCTGCCGTCGGAGCGGATCTCGATCGCCATCTCCTCCCTGGCGAGCGCGCGCGAGGTCTTCCGGCAGACGGTCGACTACGCGAAGGGCCGCACCGCCTTCGGCCAGCCCGTCGGCAGCTTCCAGGCCAATCGGTTCCGCTTCGCAGAGATGGTGACCGAGCTCGACATCGCCCAGGCGTACGTCGACGACTGCCTGCGCCGCGAGCTGGCGGGTGAGCTGACGTCGGTCGACGCCGCCAAGGCGAAGTGGTGGGTGACGGAGCTCCAGAAGCGCGTGGTCGACCAGTGCCTGCAGCTGCACGGCGGCTACGGCTACATGAAGGAGTACCCCGTGGCGCAGGCGTTCCTGGACGCCCGCATCCAGACCATCCTCGGTGGGACCACCGAGATCATGAAGGACATCATCGGCCGCGACCTCGGCTTCTAGCGAAAGAGAGCACAGTGGACATCTCGGGCAAGAAGCTGGTCGTCATCGGCGGCGCCTCTGGCATGGGCCGCGCAACTGCCGAGGCGGGGGCTGCCAAGGGCGCCTCCGTCGCCATCCTCGACAGGGAGGGCAGCGACGGTGCCGCCGTCGCCAAGGAGCTCGGCGGCTCCTTCCACCCGGTCGAGGTCACCGACTTCGACGCCGCCGAGCGGGCGCTGCAGGACGCCGTCGACGCGCTGGGCGGCCTGCACGTCTCCGTGCAGACGGCCGGCGGCGGCATCGCCGCCAGGACGCTGGGCAAGGAGGGCCCGCACGACCTCGACGCCTTTCGCGGGGTGCTGGACCTGAACGTCGTCTCGACGTTCAACCTGAGCCGGCTCGCTGCTGCGCACATGGCGAAGAACGAGCTCCTCGACGGCGAGGAGCGCGGCGTCATCATCAACACCAGCTCGATCGCGGCTTTCGAGGGGCAGATCGGGCAGGTCGCCTACAGCGCGGCCAAGGCCGCCATCGCCGGCATGTCGCTGACGATGGCGCGTGACCTCGGCGGGCTCGGCATCCGCGTCCTTGCCATCGCGCCCTCGCTGTTCGCCACCGGAGCCGTGGCAGGGCTGCCCGAGGAGATGATCCCGCCGCTCGTCGCCGGCAACGCCTTCCCGAAGCGGATGGGCAAGCCCGAGGAGTACGCCAAGCTGGCACTGGCGATCGTCGACAACCCCATGCTCAACGGCCAGTGCCTCCGGCTTGACGCCGGCATGCGCTTCGGTCCCAAGTGAGCGACCCGGGCTGGGGGCTCGTGCTCGGCGGCGGCGGTGCCGTCGGCACGGCGTACCTGGCCGGGGTGCTGGCGGCCCTGCAGGACGTGGGCGTCGACCTCAGCACCCCCGGGATCGTGATCGGGACGAGCGCCGGGTCGCTGGCTGCTGCCCAGGTGCGGCGCGGTGACGCGCCCGCCGACGTGCTCGCCGTGGCGGACGTCCCCCTGCAGGAGTCGGGCGACCCCGGCGAGCACTACGAGCGGGCCTGGACCACGGGTCGCGAGCTGTCGCGGCGGGTGCTGGGCAGCAGTGCGGTCGTCGCCCGCTCGATGCTCCGGGTTCCCCTCCCCAAGCCCAGCAGCCACCTGGAGGAGCGGTTCCCGGGTGGGCTCTACCGGATCCGGGACTCCGGCCGCCTGCGGGACGTGGTCGGCACGTCGTGGCCGACCGCTCCCCTGTGGCTCATCGCCGCCGACCTCTACACCCGCCACCGTCGCGCCTTCGGCAGCCGCCCCGACGACCACGAGATCCCGCTCACCACGGCCGTGCGGGCCAGCTGCGCGGTCCCCGGGTTCTACGAGCCGGTGCGCGTCGGAGGGCATCGGTACGTCGACGGCGGGGTGCTGTCCACGACGAGCCTGGACCTCGCGGCACGGTTCGGCTGCAAGCGCATCGTCTGCGTCGCGCCGATGGGGTACGAGCCCGGGTCGGGCACGCCGCGGGGCGTCGCCCGGGTCATGAGGCGGCCCGCTGTCCGCGCCATCAGGGACGAGCTGCGTCGGGCACGGGCCCTGGGCAGCGAGGTCCTCGTGGTCCAGCCGCACGTCGAGGACCTCGAGCTGCACGGC
>JAODNF010000178.1 GCA_025464915.1 Frankiales bacterium
TGGCCGAGCGCCACGTCGAGATCCCCGAGCAGGTCGTCAACGTCGGTGACGAGCTGCTCGTGAAGGTCATCGACATCGACCTCGAGCGCCGCCGCATCTCGCTGTCGCTGAAGCAGGCCAACGAGAACGGCGTCATCGCCGTCGAGCACTTCGACCCGGCCCAGTACGGCATGGCTGCGTCCTACGACGCCGAGGGCAACTACATCTACCCCGAGGGCTTCGACCCCGAGACCAACGACTGGCTCCCGGGCCACGACGAGGCTCGCGAGGCGTGGGAGAAGCAGTACGCCGACGCGCGCGAGCGCTTCGAGCAGCACCAGGAGCAGATCAAGCGGATGGCGGCCGAGGACGCTGCCGCGGCCGTCCCGACGTCGTACTCCTCGGAGTCTGGCGAGGAGGGCGAGGAGGGTGAGGCCGCCGAGGCTGGCGCTCCCGCAGCCCCCGGCCCGTCCGGCGCTCTCGCCTCCGACGAGGCCCTGCAGGCTCTCCGCGAGAAGCTCTCCGGCGGCCAGTAGTCCCTGATCGCGTCAGCGGCCCCGTACCCCTCAGGGTGCGGGGCCGCTCCGCGTCCCGGGCCCGGCCGCAACGCTCATCCGCAACGATGCCCCGGCCGGCGAGTCATGCCGGAGTCAGACCTCCCAGACGAAGCGGAAGTCGCCCTGCACGTCGCCGACGTCGCCGCCGAGCCGGCCCACCTGGAAGGCCGGGCTGCTCTGACCGACGGGCGGGTAGTGCAGCCCGAGGTCGCCAGCCGGCGCGAAGCCGAAGCGGGAGTAGTAGCCCGGGTCGCCCAGCAGCAGCACCAGTGGCCACCCGTGCGACGTGAGCCGGTCCAGCGCAGCGCTCATCAGGGCGCCTCCGATGCCCTCGGCATGGCGACTCGGGTGCACGCACAGAGGCGCGATCGCCGGGACCGCGCGGTCGCCGACGTGCCCGGGGACGGCGAGCACGTGACCGACGAGGGTGTCGCCGTCGCAGGCGACGAGCTCGACAGCCTCAGGGTTGTCGATCTCCCAGGTCCTGGTGACGACGTCGACCTCCTCGGCCCCACCCGTCTTGTTGCCGGCGAAGGCCTCTGCCACCAGCGCCAGGACCGTGGGACGGTCCGCCGGCGATGCATCCCTGATAGCGATCGTCATGAGCGGAACCTGCCACGCGTCGGTCGGCAGCGGTAACGGTTTCAGGCGCTCCCCGGATCCGACGGCGGCGTGACGACCGCTGCGTCGCGCGTCTCGTGCAGGTGGACCAGGTGCGCGTACGTCAGATTCGGCACGTGCGCCGGGTTGTGGTTGTGGCAGACCGAGTGACCCTCGGGTGTGACGTGCCGGCTGATCCGCCAGCAGCCGTGCACGTGGCAGTTGTGCTTGCGCAGCAGCAGGTAGCCGCCGCCGAACAGCCCGATGTCGCCGACGATCCCCGACCACCACAGGTACCACCGGCCGCCACCACTGTCGTTGATGCCCAGGAGGTTGAGAAAGCTGTCGAAGAAGTGCACGCAAGAACTATCGGAGCATGACGAGACCTCCGGTCCGCGACACACCGACAGCTCACCTGACGGCTGCCTTTAAGCGCGTGCCAACTCACGAGCGCACGACGTGATGCAGCAGACCCTCGGACCCGAGGGCACGGCGTGCCCCTTCTCGAACCGCGGACCTGCTCACGCTCTGCCTGGCGCTCCACGCAGCGATGGCTGCGCCAGGGTCAGACGTTGAAGACCAGGCAGAAGGGGTGCCCTGCAGGGTCGAGATAGACGCGGAAGTCGTCAGCATCTGGCGGGTCGGGCAGGCGACGTGCGCCGAGCGCCAGCACCTGCTGCTCGGCGTGGTCGATGTCGTCGACCTCGATGTCGAGGTGAAGCTGCTGCGGACGCGACGGGTCGGGCCACTGAGGTGGAATGTGGTCCGGAGCCAACTGCACCGCGAGGCGGACGTCGCGGCCTTGGAGCGTGGTCCAGTCCGCCGAGCTGTGCACGACCGGGATGCCGAGCACCGCCGACCAGAACTGCGCCTCCGCGTCCATGTCCGCAGCGTCGAGCACCACAGTCCTGAGTCGTCCGATCATGAGCGCCATTCTGCACTGCGCACCGGCGGCAGGATCGGCGCCTGCAACGATCGCGAGCCGGCTCCGACGCCCGATCCACATGCGGCAGCCGGCCTCTCGACATGGCGCCAGCGCCTCCTCGCGATCATTGACCACGCACGTCGGCAATCGGCTGGGCAGCCGATGGTCGATGATCCGGCGCCGCTGTCCCCGTCACGGCGATCATGGACCGACTCGCGGGCTCGGAGTGGGCGGCAGCCGCCCCAGAATCGCCGAAGGTCCTGCCGACCTCGTAAGTATCCCTTCCCGCACGTGAGGTCAGGCGTTACGCACACCCCGCAGGCGTGGGAGGAATGGTACTGTTTCTTGTACCACTCTAGGAGGTGCACATGGCGATTACCGCCAGCGAGGCACGCAAGAACCTCTTCCCCTTGATCGAGCAGGTGAATGAGGACCGCACCCCGGTAGAGATCACCTCCCGGCGGGGCGATGCTGTCCTCCTCTCCCGTGACGAGTTCGACGCGCTTCAGGAGACTGCTCATCTGCTGCGCTCGCCGCGCAACGCGCGACGCCTGCTTGAGAGTCTCGATCAGGCCGTCAACGGTCAGCGCGAGGAGTACGAGCTGCAGTCTTGAGACCTGTGTTCACCCCCCATGGCTGGCAGGACTATCAGCACTGGGTGCAGACCGACCGAGCCACCCTCAAGCGGTTGAATCGCCTCATCGAGGACGCGTTGCGGGACCCGTACGCCGGCATCGGCAAACCCGAGCAGCTGCGGCATGCACTGGCCGGCTCGTGGTCACGCCGCATCACGGAAGAGCACCGGCTCGTGTACCTGGTCGACGGCGACGACCTCGTCGTCCTCCAGGCCCGCTACCGCTACTGAGCCGGACCCGGCCGGTAGCGCCCGGCATCTCGAAGCCGCTCGATCAGCCGATGACCAGCCCAGCAGCGGTACGCCCTTCACCGGCCTGGGCGAGCCAGTCGACGTTGCCGGCGAGGAAGTCGCGAGCGGCGACGGCTGCGCCGTTCCAGGCGGCCCAGGCGAGCTGGCCGCCCACGGAGATGCGGGCGATGCCGATGTCGGCCAGCGACGGGATCGTCATGCCGGGCAGGAGCAGCGCGTTGACGGGCCGGCTGACCTCCTTCACGAGGGTGCGCAGCTCGTCCAGATCGGTGACGACGGGCGCGTAGAGGACGTCGGCGCCGGCCTCGGCGTAGGCGTTGAGGCGGTCGATGAGGTCGGTCAGCGGGCCGTCCCCCCGGAGCCGACCCTCGGCACGGCCGGTGAGGACGAGGTCGGGGGCGGCGGTGCGGGCGGCGCGGACCCGCTCGACGGCCTCGGCCGGCGGGTAGACCGCTGAGCCGCTCCAGTCCTCGATGGAGGCGCCGGCGAGGCCGGTCGCGGCGGCCGCGGCGTACGAGGGCCCGGGGTCCTTGGCGTAGCCGTTCTCCAGGTCCGCGGACACCGGGATGCCGACGGCGTCGCAGACCAGCTGGCAGTGCTGCAGGACCTGGTCCAGGGTCACGCCCGAGTCGGCGTGGCCGAGCGTCGCCGCGAACCCGGCGGACGTCGTGGCGAGGGCCTTGGCGCCGAGCGCCTGGAACAGGCCCGCGCTGCCGGCGTCCCACGGGTTGGGGATGAGCAGCGGCTCGCCGGGGACGTGCAGGTCCAGGAAGGAGGTCATGCGCGCATCCAAGCGCAGAGGTCCGACTAGATTTCGCCGCGTGCTGAAGGTCGGTCTCACGGGTGGCATCGGGTCGGGCAAGTCGACCGTGTCTCGGCAGATGTCGGCGTACCGGGGCGTGGTGGTCGTCGATGCCGACCTGATCGCGCGCGAGGTCGTGGAGCCCGGCACTCCGGGGCTGGCCGGCGTGGTCGAGGAGTTCGGGCCGTCCGTCCTGCGCGAGGACGGCACGCTCGACCGCGACGCGCTCGGCGCGGTGGTCTTCGGGGACGACGAGCGGCGCAAGGCGCTGTCCGCGATCCTGCACCCGCTCATCGGCGAGCTGTCGGGTCAGCGCTGGGCGGAGGCGGAGGCCGGGGGAGCCACCGTGCTCGTCCACGACGTGCCGCTCCTGGTGGAGGCGGGCCTCACGAACATGTACGACGAGGTGGTCGTCGTCGACGTCCCCGTCGAGGTCCAGGCGCAGCGCCTGGTGGAGCTCCGGGGGATGAGCGAGTCGGACGCGCGCGCCCGGATCGCCTCGCAGGCGGCGCGCGAGGCGCGGCTGGCTGCCGCGACGACGGTTCTCGACAACAGCGGGACCGTCGCAGACCTGACGAAGCAGGTCGAACGGCTCGCAAGCAAGTGGGACCTCACCCCGGCGTGACGTTGTGGTCGGTCAAGGTTTGGTCGACATCTCTGTGTGGGCAAGGGGACTGTGCCGGGAGTGTCACGGCCATTTCGGCATGATCAAGGCGATGCGCCGCTTAGCGTCGTTCGCGTGCCGCCCCCGAGACACGCCGCCCCCTCGCGCCATGCCGACGACCTGGTCCGCTACCTGGCCCTGCTGATCTTCGTCGTCCTCCTGACGGGAATCGGTGCCCTGCAGCACGCCTCGTCGCCGAAGGCCCGGCCGGCCGCCGCCGCCACGACCTCGATCCGGCTCACCTCGCAGGTCCAGCCCCGGGTCGTCGTCCCGCCGATCATCCCGGCCGCGACGATCCGGAAGGCCGCGAAGAAGCCGGTCGTCACGAAGAAGCCGGTCGTCCGCAAGCCCGCCATCAAGGTCGTCCGCTGGCTGCCGACCGGCACCGGGATGTGGCTGCA
>JAODNF010000224.1 GCA_025464915.1 Frankiales bacterium
GTGGGAGCCGCACACCGAGTGGAGCGACGAGGACATAACGCTCGACCCGCCGAAGAAGGGCGAGGAGCTCGTCAAGCTGGCGGCGACCGGCCTGTGTCACTCGGACGAGCACATGGTCACCGGCGACATGGTGCTGCCGCCCGAGATCGCCGAGCTGATGGGTGTGTCGCAGTTCCCCGTCATCGGCGGTCACGAGGGCGCCGGCGAGGTCATCGAGGTCGGCGAGGGCGTCACGGACCTCGAGGTCGGCGACCACGTCGTGTTCGCCTTCATCCCGAGCTGCGGCAAGTGCCCCAGCTGTCGCATCGGCCAGTCGCACATCTGCGACCTCGGTGCCTTCCTGCTCGGCGGGCGTCAGTTCACCGACCAGACCGCGCGCCACCACACCAAGGACGGCAAGGACCTCGGCATCATGGTCGGCGTCGGGACCTTCGCGCCCTACTCCGTGGTGGCCGTCGAGTCCTGCGTGAAGATCGACAAGGACATCCCGCTCGACAAGGCCGCCCTCGTGGGCTGCGGCGTCACCACCGGCTGGGGCTCCGCCGTCAACGCGGCCGACGTCCAGCCCGGTGAGACCGTCGTCATCTACGGCGTCGGCGGCATCGGCACGGCAGCCGTCCAGGGCGCCGTCCTCGCGGGCGCGCGGCAGGTCGTCGTCGTCGAGCCGGTCGAGTGGAAGCGCGAGAAGATCAAGGAGTTCGGCGCGACCCACACCGCTGCGTCGCACGAGGAGGCGTTCTTCCTCGTCCAGGGCATCACCAACGGCGCCATGGCCGACAAGGCCATCCTGTGCGTCGGCACCGGCGACGGCTCGCACGTCGCGCAGCTGATGAGCATCATCAAGAAGGCGGGCCGCGGTGTCATCACCTCCGTGACGCCCATGCTCGCCGAGGACGTGAAGCTCAACCTGTTCGAGTTCGCGATGCAGCGCAAGGAGCTCGTCGGCTGCATCTTCGGCAACGCGAACCCGTCGGTCGACATCCCGAAGCTGCTCGCGCTCTACAAGGCCGGCAAGCTCAAGCTCGATGAGATGATCACGACGGAATACACCTTGGACGAGATCAACCAGGGCTACCAGGACATGCGTGACGGCAAGAACTTCCGCGGCCTGATCCGCTACTAGCCCGGGCTTGCGCTACTCGGCGGCCAGCTGGCCCTCGTGGGAGATCCGGGTCTCCGGACCGGGGTAGCAGAGCGCCTGGTGCCCGTCCTCCCACCGCACGAGGTACGGCGGCCTGCCGTCCTGCCCACGGACCTCGACCACCTCCCCGAGGCGACCGGACTCCCCGACGTGCAGACCGGGGACGGCGATGGTGTCTCCCACAACAGCGTGCATGACGACCTCCCGCAGCGATGGTCCTGCTCACCTCTCGTCCGGGCAAGACCCACAGCCGGCTCACAGCGATGGCCCAGCGACCTCCGAGGGCCGCGCCGGACCGTGGACGCATGGACGAGACGACCAGACCCCTCACCACCGCGGCGGCCGAGGGCCTTCAGCGGGCCCCGCAGGGCCAGCGTGCCCGGGCCCGCCGCTCCGTGCTGATCGCCTCCGCCGGCACCGGCCTGCTCGCGGTCAGCGGGACCGTCGCCCTCACCGTGGCCCTCGCCCCGGCGGGGACGACGACCGTGGCCGCCACCTCGGTCGCCACCTCGGTCGCCACCGCGTCGCCGACGGCCGCGGCGACCACCTCGACGGCCACCCAGGCTCCGTCGTCGCTCACCAGCACCACCTCGAGCACCACCTCGAGCACCGGCTCGACCGCGGCAGCGTCGACGACCGGCTCGACGGCGACCGGTGCCTCCGCGCTAGCGACGTCCGGCGGCAGCTGAGCGTCGCGTCGCAATCCCGCCAGCCGGCGGGGTCGCGCAGCCGCACCCTGAGGACATGCAGATCACCGGTATCCCCACCCCGCTGACCGTCCGCGACAGTGACCAGCGGACCGTCGCCGACGCCCCGTACGCCTTTCCCTGCCGCCGCTGCCTTCGCTGCTCTCGCTGCGCGGGTACACCGACGACGGCTCATCCGTGCGCTGCGAGGTGGTGGCCGGCACTGACGCCGAACCTCGGCTCGAGGCGATGCTCACGGATCCGCGAACCCGCTTCGTGCACGTCCACAACGCCGGACCCGGCTGCTTCGCTGCCCGCGTCGATCACTAGATCGATTATACCGCTTTCTCGGAGACAGCGCATCGGCGCAAAGCCACAACAAAGGAGCGTCACTTGTGACAGATGACGTACATACGTTCGAGGAAGGTTGGGGTAGGTTGTAGGTGTGACCTCCCGCTCTGCCTCCCTCGTCGCGGAGCAGCGGTCTGTCCTGGAGCGGGTGGAGGAGCTGGAGGCGCGCAAGGCGGCGCTGTTCGTCGAGGCTGCGGCGCTGCGGGCCGAGATCGGCCAGTTGTGGGAGAGCGAGCGCAGCGGGTTCGCGGAGATGGAGCTCGCGGGGTCAGCCCTCATCGGGCAGATCCGGGCGTCCCGTGAGCTGACCGACGGACACCGCCTGACGCAGCTGTTCCCGCGGCTGGCGGAGCAGGCCGCGGCCGGAGTGGTGTTCGTCCCGACGGTCGAGGCCGTGCTCCTGGCGACCCGGCGCTGCACCGAGCAGGTCCAGCTGGTCATCGACGCGCGCCTGTCCGGGCTGCTGGTCGGGCGCAACGTCACCGACGTGCGGCGCCTCGTCCAGCACACGGTCCTGGCCGTGGAAGCCGAGATCGACCCCGACCTCACGCGGCAGCGCCAGGACGAGGCCCGCCAGGACGCCCGCGTCTGGGTGTCACCCGGTGATGACGGCATGACCAGCATCGGAGCCGTCATCGACGCCGTCGCCGGGCGTCGCTGGGCGCTGGACTTCGAGCAGCTCGTCCACGCGCAGCAGGTCCTCGACAAGCGCGACGGGCGGGACCGGACCCTGCAGCAGGTGCAGGCCGAGGTCTTCGCCACCCTGCCCTCCCTCGTCCTGGCCCTCGTCACGGCCGCCCGCGACGGGGTCCTCACTGACCTCGCCGAGCAGGCCGACCGGCACCCCGACCTCGACCCCGATGCGCTGGCCGAGGTCGAGGCCCTGGCCGAGAGCCTCACGGACCAGTCCCTCAACAACGACCCCCGCGGTGAGACCGCTGTGGACGATGCGGTCGCACCGACCGACAGCTCGCGTCCGTCCGCACCCGAGCACGACGCTTCCCGCATCGATCCCGCGACCGGGCCCGAGCTCGACCCGTTCGACGCGATCGCCGGCGCGATCGCCGACCTCGACCCCACCACCGATCTGATCGTCGACCTCGACGCCGAACCCCCTGCCCCGGATGTCCCCGAGGGGCCGCCGCCCACGGCATCCGCCGCGCAGGACGCGGCGGACCGGGACAACCTCAGCAGCACACGGCACGACAGCCGGGACCTGACGCTTCAGGACCTCCTGCTGCGCTGCCTGCGCATGCCCCTGAGCAACCCGACCGTCCTCACCCTGCACCTGCCGATGGCCACCGTCCTCGACCTCAGCCACGCCCCCGGCTTCCTCGAGGGCTATGGCCCGCTGCCCGCCCGCCGAGTCCGCGAGCTGCTCCCCGACGCCCGGCTCAAGGAGGTCTACGTCGACCGCGACACCGGGATCCCCCTCGGCAGCGGGAAGGTCGAGCCCTGGCGCCTCGCCCAAGCCGAGCGGTCCGACCTGGGTGCCCGGCTCCGCAACGTCACTCTCACCGACACCGCCGAGCACCAGCACGACCCGTCGCCCGCACTCGCCGCCTTCGTCAAGCTCCGCGACCAGCGCTGCTCGGGTCCTGGCTGCACGATGCCCGCCTCGCAGTGCGACCTCGACCACGAGGTCGCGTTCCCGGACGGACCCACGGCGGAGTGGAACCTCGGCGACAAGTCCCGCCGCTGCCACGGCGCCAAGCACCACGGCTGGACCGTCACCCGACACCCCGACGGCCGCGCCGACTGGGTCAGCCCCACCCGCCGCACCTACACCAGCCACCCGCAGTGGCAGCCGCCCCCGGCGATCAGCCGACCGTTCAACGTGACGTTCCACCTGCCACCGACGGAGACGCTCGTCGAGATCGGGCTCTAAGGCGCCAGGCCGTCGTTCGTTGCGTCGTAGATCCAGGACAGGTCTGCCTCAGCGAGCCGTTGGTGCCAGGCGGCGGGCGCCGCGTTCATGAGCGTCCCGTAGTCCCAGTAGTCCTTCCACAGCGTGATGACGCCACCCTCGACGGTCATCACGCTCACGAAGGGCAGCGAGGCGGTCTCGCCGGACTCCCAGTGCCAGACCTCGCGGTGCTCGGTGACGACGATCGAGCCCTGCTCCACGATGGGGCCCTCGTAGTGCTCGTACCCGGCCAGCCCGGCCAGGCCGAGCTGCAACCGGGCGACGATGTCCGCCGGGCCGCGGGCAGCCGTCGACGGGCCGGTGGGCACGTCCCAGTAGACCGACGACGGGCCGAAGAAGGACGCGATGGCGTCCCAGTCCCGCTCGTAGAGGGCGGCCCAGAACCCCTTCACAGCAAGCGATCCGTCAGCGGAACTAGCCACGGACGAGCCTTCCCGGCAGGGCTCCGGTGTGCACGCCCTCGCGGTAGGTCACGACCCCGCGCTTGATGGTGGCGACGTAGCCGACCGCCTTCTGCAGCAGCCGACGGCCACCCGCGGGCAAGTCGGCCGCGACCTCCGGCGGGAGCAGCTGCAGGCGGTCGTAGTCGATGAGCAGGACGTCCCCGACCATGCCCGGCTCGAGGGTCCCTCGGTCCTGCAGCCCGTAGAGCCGAGCGGTGTCGCGGGTCTGCTTCCGGACGACCAGCTCGAGCGGCAGCGTCTCACCGCGGGTCCGGTCGCGGGTCCAGTGGGTGAGCATGAAGGTCGGCATCGACGCGTCGCAGATGACGCCGCAGTGCGCGCCACCGTCGGCGAGACCGACCGCGGACCGCGGGTGCAGCAGCATCTCACGCGCCTGGTCGAGGTTGCCGTAGCTGTAGTTGAGGATCGGGACGTAGAGCAGCCCCTCCCCGTTCCCGACCATCATCGCGTCGTAGGCGACCTCGAGCGGGTGCTTGCCGGTCGCGTCGGCGATGCCGGCGAGCGACCGGTCGTAGGCCGGCTCGTAGTCCGGCGGGTCACCGAGCAGGAAGGTCTTGGCGTAGGCGTCGTTCAGCCGCTTCGCCGTCTCCTCGTCCGGCTCCCACGCGAGGATCTCGGCGCGGAACGCGGGGTCACTGACCTTCGCCAGCATCTGCTCCGCGGTCGGCTTCTCGACGTACTTGAACGCACCGAAGACGGGCACGACGTCGAACAGGCAGTACGTCGTGAAGAAGCCGCTGAGCAGGCCGGTGGCCCGCCCCGCGACCTGGGGCCAGAGGTCGGCACCCTCCTCGGCGGCGTCGCGCGAGGTGTCCATGAGCTCGCGCCAGAGGTCGGGGGCGGCGTCGACCTGGATGAGCGCGAAGGTCACGGGCCGGCCGGTCTCGGCGGACAGCCGCCGCATCCAGTCGACCTCCTTGGCCGGGTTGGTGATGTCCTCGCCGGCCGCGCCCATGGGGGCGAGCTCGACGACGCCCTTGCCCGCCTCGCCGAGGGCACGGCTGATGCCGAAGACCTCCTCCTCGGCAGCGAACGTGCCCGGCACCGGCTCGCCGTCGATGGCGACATGGGCGATCGTGCGGCTCATCGAGAAGCCGAGCGCACCGGCGTCGATCGCCTCCCGCACGATCCGCTTCATCTCGGCGATCTCGGCTTCGGTCGCGCTCTCGTTGCGCGCTCCGCGCTCGCCCATGACGTAGGCCCGCACCGGGCCGTGCGCGACCTGGACGCCGACGTCCATGGTCCAGGCCCGCTTGTCGAGCGTGTCCAGGTACTCGGGAAAGGACTCCCACCCCCAGGTCAGGCCCTCCGCCAGCGCCGAGCCGGGGATGTCCTCGACGCCTTCCATCAGCCCGATCAGCCAGTCGTGCTTGTCCGGCTTGACCGGTGCGAAGCCGACGCCGCAGTTGCCGGCGACGATCGTCGTGACGCCGTGCCACGACGACGGCGCCAGCTCGTCGTCCCAGGTGGCCTGGCCGTCGTAGTGGGTGTGGATGTCGACCCAGCCCGGCGTGACGAGCAGGCCGGTCGCGTCGATCGTCTCGGTCGCGTCGGTGACGGTGCCCGGCTCGACGACGGCCGTGACGGTGCCGCCGTCGATGACGACGTCGGCGAGGCGCGCCGGTGCGCCGGTTCCGTCGATGACGGTGCCGCCGGAGATGAGGAGGTCATGGGTCATGCCCGGCAGTCTGGCCCAGAGTGATCTGGACCACAATGGACACCTGTCCACTGATCGGGACTCTCGCCGCTGCTGCCGTACGTCGCGTTTCGGCGTACACAAGGGCGCTTCGGTCGGACGACTACTTGATGATGGCGCCGAGGTCGATCGGGAGGCTCGCGCCCGTGACGTACCGGGCCTGGTCGGAGGCCAGCCAGACGACCGCCTCGGTGATGTCGGACGGCATGGCCCACGGCGCGGGGAGCAGGTTCATCTTCTGCATGAGCGGCGCCACGTCGTCGGCCGTCGGGTGCTCGAGGTCGGGGCGGAACATCCCGAACAGGACGTCGTTGTCGATCATCGGCGTCAGCACGTTGCCGGGGTGCACGGCGTTCACGCGGATCGACAGCCGAGACAGCTCGTGCGCGGCCGACTTCGTCAGGCCGACCAGTCCGTGCTTGGGCCGTGTAGGCCGGGACGCCGCCGTGGGTGCGCAGTCCCATGATCGAGCTGACGACCACGACGGCTCCGGGTCCGCCGCGCGCGATCATCCCCTTCGTCCCCACCTGGAGGGTCACGAAGACGCCACTCAGGTTGATGTCGACGACCTCGCGCCAGACGTCGTACGACGTCGCCTGCACGCCGTAGTCCTTGCCGGAGATGCCCGCGTTGGCGACCACCACGTCAACGACGCCGAGCTCCGCCGTACCCGCGTCGACCGCCGCTTCCATGCCGGCGTGGTCGCGGACGTCGACGACGCTGGTGACGCACCGCCGACCGGCCGCCTCGACGAGTCGCCTGGTCTCCTCGAGGTCGGCGACGGTGGGCCCGGGGTAACCGGTCGCGAGGATGTCCGCGCAGATGTCGGTCGCGAGGACGTCGGCGCCCTCCTCGGCGAACCGGACCGCGTGACTGCGGCCCTGGCCGCGGGCGGCGCCGGTGATGAGGACGACCTTGCCGTCGAAGAGGCCCATGGGGCGCCACCCTGCCACCTTGCGGCTAGGTAGAACAGGTTCTAGGTTCGGCGGATGCGTTTCACCTATGCCGAGGCCTTGACCGACGGGCACTACTACGTGCCGCTGGCCCAGGCCGCGGAGGCAGCCGGGTACGACTCGATGACCATCGCGGACTCGCTGATCTACCCGAGCGAGGGCAACGCCGACTACCCCTACACGCAGGACGGCAACCGGGAGTTCCTGCAGGGCAAGGAGTTCATCGAGACCCTGGTGCTGTGCGCCGTCCTCGGCCAGGCGACCACGACGCTGAGACTGACGCCGTTCGTCCTGAAGCTGCCGGTACGCCCTCCGGTCCTCGTCGCGAAGCAGGCCGCGTCGGTCGCATTCCTCACCGGCAACCGTCTCGCCCTGGGCGTCGGCCTGTCGCCGTGGAGGGAGGACTACGCGGTGATGGGCATCCCGTGGGAGAAGCGGGGCAAGCGCCTCGACGAGTGCATCGACATCGTCCGCGGGCTCACGAACGGCGGCGAGTTCAGCTTCACCGGCGAGTTCTACGACATCCAGCCGATCACGCAGACTCCCGCGCCCACGCAGCCCCTCCCGATCCTCGTCGGCGGGCACGCCGATGCGGCCCTTCGCCGCGCTGTCGTCCGCGGCGACGGGTGGATGCACGGCGGCGGGCCGCACGAGGACCTCGACACGCTCCTCGACCGGATCAACGAGATCCGCAAGGAGGAGGGCCTCGAGGGCAAGCCCTTCGAGATCCACGTCATCTCCGTCGACGCCTACTCGGTCGACGGTGTGAAGAAGCTCGAGGACAGGGGCGTCACCGACGTCATCGTGGGCTTCCGCAACCCCTACATCCTCGGGCCCGACACCGAGCCGCTCGAGAAGAAGGTGCGCAGCCTGGAGAAGTTCGCGGAGAACGTCATCGCGAAGGTCAAGGGCTAGCGAGTACGGAGCCGGCGGTCGGGATCGAACCGACGACCTGCTGTTTACAAGACAGCTGCTCTACCACTGAGCCACGCCGGCCAGGCCAGGTGAATCTACCCGGCTGCAGCAGGACCTGCGGAAGCGCCGACGCCGGGGCCGACCGCATGGCAGCAGCAGCGAAGATCACCCCTTTCCAGCGGCCCGTTGAGCCGATCGGACCCTTCAGGTCGTCACGGAGGGTGATCGGTCCTGGTCCATCCAGGCGCAATATCACTCCTCCGGGTGAGTCATCCGTCACTGTGAGTGGCCGAAGCACTGGTCATGGCTCCCAGCACCCCTTGGTTCGCGACCTGCGCCACCGCCGCCGTGACCGGCTTCCTGGCTCTCACCGCCGGCGGCTCGGCGATGACGAGCGCCGCGGCGACCTCACCGCAGCAGACCGCCCCCACTGCCGCCTCGCACGTCGCCGCCTCGCGCGTCGCGGCCGCGTCCCCCGCCGCGAAGGTGCGGGCCCACCAGCCCTCCTACCGGCCCGGATACGCGCTGCTCGGTCACGGCGACACCCCCCGCCCGTCGCGGCTCGCCGCCCAGCGGATGAGCTCCTCGACCGGCGCCGTCATGGCCAACCTGGTGCGCGCCACCCTCGCTGTCACCGGCGACAAGCACGCTGCCAGCCTGCGCGAGACGTCGATCGCCTCCCTGAAGCGCAAGCGCCCGACCCCGCTGCCGATCCCGCTCCCGGCCCCGTCGCCCGTCGTCACCCCGACGGTCACCCCGACGGTCTCCCCGACCGCGACGCCGATGGTCGTGCCGTCGGTGGCGCCGAGCCCCTCGGTCAGTGCCAGCCCGACCGCCACCCCGACCGCCAGCCCGACCGCCACCCCCACCGCCACCCCCACCGCCAGCCCGACCGCCACCCCGACCGCGAGCCCCACCGCCACCGCGACGGCCACCGCGAGTGCGAACCCCACCG
>JAODNF010000235.1 GCA_025464915.1 Frankiales bacterium
GTCACCATCCGGAGGTGGGACGACCTGTGGCTAAACGAGTCCTTAGCCACGAACGAGTCGGTGCTCTGCCAGGCCGATGCGACCCGCTGCACCAACGCGTGGACGACGATCGCGAACACCGAGAAGACCTGTCCCTACCGCCAGGACCAGCTGCCCTCCACCCACCCGATCGCGGCCGACATCCCCGACATCGAGGCCGTGAAGGTCAACTTCGACGGGATCACGTACGCCAAGGGCGCGTCCGTCCTGAAGCAGCTCGTCGCGTGGGTGGGCCAGGAGCCGTTCATGGCGGGGATGCGGGCCTACTTCCGCAAGCACGAGTGGGGCAACACGACCCTCGCCGACCTGCTGACCGAGCTCGAGGCCGCCTCCGGCCGTGACCTGGCGAGCTGGTCGACGGAGTGGCTCGAGACCGCAGGCGTCAACACGATGCGGCCGGTCATCGAGACCGACCCGTCGGGTGTCATCACGAGCTTCGCCGTGCAGCAGGAGGCCCCGACCGAGTGGCCGACCCTGCGGTCGCACCGGGTCGCGATCGGCTGCTACGACCTCGTGGACGGGGCGCTGGTCCGCACGCACCGCGTGGAGCTCGACGTCGTCGGCGCCAAGACCGAGGTGCCGGCGCTCGTCGGCCGGCCGCGCCCCTCGCTGGTCCTCGTCAACGACGACGACCTCGCCTACACCAAGATCCGGCTCGACGACCTGTCGCTGCGGACGCTCGTCGACCACGTCGGCGACTTCGCCGACTCGCTCCCCCGCGCGCTGTGCTGGGCGGCGGCGTGGGACATGACGCGCGACGCCGAGCTGCCGGCCCGCGACTACGTCGCACTGGTCCAGCGCGGCATCGACGGCGAGACCGACATCGGCGTGGTGCAGTCGCTGCTGCGCCAGGCGCAGTCCGCCCTGACCCTGTTCGCCGACCCCGCGTGGGCGCCGACCGGTCGGGCAGCGCTCGCCGCGAAGGCGCACGAGCGCGCGCTGGCCGCCGAGCCCGGCAGCGACTTCCAGCTGGCCTGGACCCGCACGCTCGCGGCCCTGGCGTCCACCGACGAGCAGGTCGGCCTCATCGCGGGCCTGCTCGACGGGACGGCAGCCGTTTCGGGGCTCGCCGTCGACGCCGAGCTGCGGTGGACGTTGCTCCACCGGCTGGTGTCGCTCGGTCGCGCCGGCCTCGACGAGATCGACGCCGAGGTGGCCGTCGACCCGACGGCCGCCGGTCAGCGGCACGCCGCCTCCTGCCGGGCGGCCCGTCCCACCGCGGAGGCCAAGGCCGAGGCGTGGGCGTCGGTCGTCACGACCGACGAGCTGCCGAACGCCGTCCAGGCCGCCGTCATCGCGGGTTTCGTCAACGCCGAGCAGACGGCGCTGCTCGAGAGCTACGTCGAGCCGTACTTCGAGGCGGCCGGCGAGATCTGGGAGACCCGCACCACCGAGATGGCGCAGAACATCATCGTGGGCCTCTACCCGTCGCTGCTCGTGTCGCCGGCCGTCGTCTCACGCACGGACGCCTACCTGGCCGCGGGCGACGTGCCCCCTGCGCTGGCGCGGCTGCTCCTCGAGGGCCGCGACGGCGTCGTCCGCTCGCTGCGCGCCCGCGCGAGGGACACCGCCGCCTCGTAGCGTCCTTGTTCCTGAGCCTGACCGACGCGCCACCTTCTAGGACGCAGGCTGGGTCGACAGCGCGGACGTCCTTGTTCCTGAGCCTGACCGACGCGCCACTTGCTAGGACGCAAGGGTCAGTGGTGGGCGACGACCGCCGTCGAGCTGGGCTCGGGCGGGGCCGGGATGCCGGGGCGCTTGCCCGCCGCATCGGCCATCTGGCGCAGGCCGTCGATGACGCCGCCCGCGAGGTCGCCGCCACCGAACGCGGACGTCATGGAGAGCACGGCGAGGGCCGCGACGCGGTCGGGGACGCGGCGCCGGGCCGACGGGCCGGTGACGACCTCGACCTTGCGCTGGCCAGGGGCCACGACGACGAGGACGGCGGAGTGGGCGCGCTCGCCCAGGGCAGCGTGCAGGGTCTCGGCCGCCTCGCGGAAGCCCTCGGTCGCCGTGTTCAGGTCGCCCACGAGCACCGAGACGTCGAGGCCGTTCTGGGAGCGGCACAGCGAGACGGTGTGCTCGATGCGCTCCTGCTGGGCGACGGACAGGCCGTCTGATCGATCACCAGCGCGGTTACCAGTTGCCACTTGCGCCACCCCTCACGACGTCGCCGCGGTCGGCGCTCTGCACCGCAGCGGCCGGCTCCGGCGGGCCGGCGAACCAGACGGGCGGCGCGGTCCAGCCCTTGGCGGGGCGGTAGCGGTTGGTCCGTATCGCACCGGGGAGCCAGGTGACGAGGCCGATGAGCACCGCCACGACGATCGGGAGCACGACGAACACCAGGATCGTGGCGCCCGGCGAGAGCCCCTTGCCGGGGTCGTCGCCGTCAGCAGGGCCCGTCGGGTTGTCCGCGAGCGCCGGTGCGGCGGTCAGCAGGACGGCGCCCAGGGCGGCAACCAGAGTCACAGCTCGGCGGCTCACGGTCTCCCTCGTCTTCTCGGTGGGTCAGGCGGTTGCAACCGTACCGAACGGGCTCAGCGGACCTGGCGCAGCAGGTCCGTGAGACGCCGCACTCCGTCGGAGGCCAGCACCTGCTCCAGCGACAGCAACTCCCCCGAGCCGGACATGAGGGGCAACCGCCAGTTCGGGTACTGGTCGACGGTGCCCGGCAGGTTCGGCTGCCGCAGGTCCCCGATCGCGTCCGCCAGCGAGGCCAGCACCAGCCGGGCGGGGGACGCGACCAGTGCCCGGTGCAGCGACAGGACCAGGTCGTCGCCCAGTAGCCCCTCGTGCTCGAGCATGGCCAGCAACGCCCGCCGTTCCTGCTCCCACCCGGCCCGCTCCTGCTCGACCGGCCGGGTCAGCTGGTCCAGTGCTGCCCGCAGCGCCACGCCGTCACCTGCCAGCCAGCCCGCGGCGGTCGGCAGGTCGTGGGTCGTGACGGTCGCGAGGGCGTCGCGCCGCCAGGTCGACGGCGCGAAGAAGCTGCCGTCGGACGCCTGGAACCACAGCACGTCCGAGCCGAGGACGCCCGAGGAGTCGAGGGCGGTGCGCATCGACGGCTCGACCGTCCCGAGGTCCTCCCCCACGACGACAGCACCGGCACGGTGCGCCTCGAGGGCGAGCACGCCGAGCATCGCGTCGCGGTCGTAGGACACGTAGGTGCCGTCCTTGGCGGGGAACCCCGCCGGCACCCACCACAGCCGCGACAGCCCCATCACGTGGTCGATCCGGATCCCGCCGGCGTGCCGCAGCACCGCCTGCACCATCCGCCGGAACGGCTGGTACGCGGTCGCCCGCAGCCGGTCCGGTCGCCAGGGCGGCAGGCCCCAGTCCTGCCCGAGCATGGCGAGGGAGTCCGGCGGCGCGCCGACCGTGAAGCCGTGGGCCAGCACGTCGCGCAGCAACCAGGCATCTGCCCCGCCACCGTCGACGCCGACGGCCAGGTCGTGCAGGACCCCCACCTCGAGGCCCTCCCCCGCGACCGCGAGCTGCTCGTCCACCAGCAGCTGCAGCCAGCACCAGAACGAGACCCGCTCCGGCGCCGGAGCGAGCTCCGCCGGCCAGGTGCGCCAGTCCGGCCCGTGCACCTCGGCCAGGGCGCAGAACCTCCCGAACTCGTCCAGCTCGGGTGTCCGGAACGACGCGAGCGCACCGACCCGGTGGCCGGGCCAGAGCGCCTCCAGAGCCGCGAGCTTGGCGGTCCAGACGGCGTCCCGGTCGATGAGGTCCCCGGAGGGCGGGCGCAGCGCGTCGACCCGGGCCCGCACGTCAGCGGTCGCCAGGGCGTACTCGGGAACCTCCTCCACCCGGAGGTAGAGCGGCGACCTGAACAGCCGGGAGGAGGGCGAGTACGGCGACGGCACGAGCGGCACGACGGGCGTCTCGGCGTGAACCGGGTTGATGAGCACCGCGCTCCCGCCGGCCTCGGCGGTCGCGTCGCAGAGCGCCCGGAGGTCGGCGTAGTCGCCCATCCCCCACGACCCCTCGGAGCGCACGGCGTAGAGCTGCACCTGCCAGCCCCAGTGCCGGCCCTCGGGCACCGGCGCCTCCACGGGTACGACGATCAACGTGGTGTCGCCCACCGCGTGGTAGCCGAGGGGGAGGTCGGGCCCGAGCTCCCGCCGTACCCCGTCCTCGCAGAGCGCCGTGCCCTCCAGCGGGACCGGCTCGCCGCGGCGCACCACCACGACCGGGGGCGGTCCGGTCTCCGGCGCGGTCTCGAGCGCGTCGAGGACGGCGCTCAGGGTCTCGTCGCTGACGACCCGCCGCTCCCCGTTCCAGGCGGTGTACGACGTCGCGACGCCGCAGCGGGCGGCAAGCTCGTGCAAGGTCACGCCGAACAGCCTGCCCTAAACGTCCTCACGCAAGCAGGCGTACGAGACCAGGTCGTTCCACGCTCCCTGCCGCCACTGGGCGCCGCGCAGGATCCCCTCGCGGGAGAACCCGGCCCGCTCCAGGGCGCGCTGCTCGACGATGTTGCGGACGTCTGTCGACGCCTGCACCCGGAACACCGTCGTGGTCGTGAACAGGTAGCGGGCGAGCATCCGCTGTGCCCGCGAGCCGTGGCCGTGGCCGCGGGCGAACGGCCGCAGCGAGATGCCGATGTCCAGGGCCTGCGACCCGAGGTTGGGGCCGTACAGGACCGGGTGCCAGCTGACGGTGCCGACCGGGCGGTCCTTCCCGTCGGTCACGACCAGGTCGCCACCACCGGAAGGTGGCAGCACCCGCAGCGAGTCGGCGATGCCGGGCGCCTGCGGGCCGCTCCAGTCCTCGAACTCCGACGAGGGCTCGGTGCGCCACTGGGCGAGCAGGGCGGCGTCCTCGGGCCGGGCGGGCCGCAGGCGCGTCAGCAGCGTCCCGTCGTCCCGCACCGGCGCCCGGCTCATGCCGGCATGCCCCTCTCCCTCGTGCTGGGGTTCCCCCGTCTCATGCTGGGGTTCCCCAGAGGGCCTCGTCGAGGTCGTCGTTCCCGTTCTCCAGGAACGGCCGCCACCGGGGGTCCATCCGCTTCGCCCCGACGATCCGCCAGGCCGCCCCCGTCGGCGCGGCCGGCGCCTGACGCAGCCGCCAGCCGAGCTCCGCGATCCCGCGGTCGGCCTTGACGTGGTTGCACCGGCCGCACGCGCTCACCACGTTGTCCCAGGTGTGCGGGCCGCCGCGGCTCTTCGGGATCACGTGGTCCAGCGACGTCGCCGCCGCGCCGCAGTAGACGCACCGCCCGCCGTCACGCGCGAACACCGCCCGCCGGGTGAGGGGCACGGTCGCGCGGTAGGGGACCTTCACGAAGCGGGTCAGGCGGACGACGGCGGGGACGTGCACCTCGGCCCGCTCGCTGTGCAGGACGCCGTCGCCCTCCGCCACGGGGACGGCCTTGTCGGTCAGCAGGAGCACCACGGCTCGCCGGCCGGACACGACGCAGAGGGGTTCGTAGCTGGCGTTCAGGACGAGGGCCTGCACGCTGAGCGGCGCGCGGGGCGCGGGCAGCGTCGACAGCGCAGTCGGCTGGTGCGGAGCGGCCACGGACGTCCTCCTCGGTCGCATCCTGCCCGACGATCCGCGTCCTGTCTCCTAGGGTTCGGAAGCGTGAAGCTGCAGCCGAACGACATCCAGACGTGGTTCGACGACCACGGCTCCGACCTGGTGGCGGGCGGCCTGCGCGTGCTCGTGATCGTCGTCATCGCGCTGGTGGTGCGCATGCTGCTCCACCGGGCGATCAGGAGGCTGGTGCGCAGCGCCGTCGACGGCAGGCTCCCGGGCGCCCTGCACGGCCTACGCGACAAGGCCCGGGTGCTCGAGTCGACCGTCCTGAGCTCCGAGCGCCGCCGGCAGCGCACGGAGACCCTCGGGTCGGTCCTGCGCTCGATCGCGTCGGCGGCGGTCGGGGTGATCGCCCTCGCGATGATCCTGGGCGAGCTCGGCCTGGACCTCACCCCGATCGTCGCGAGCGCCGGCATCGTCGGCGTCGCTGTCGGCTTCGGCGCGCAGAACCTGGTGAAGGACTTCCTGTCCGGCATGTTCATGCTGCTCGAGGACCAGTACGGCGTGGGCGACGTCGTCGACGCCGGGGCGGCCACCGGCATCGTCGAGGCGGTGACCCTGCGGACGACCCGGCTGCGGGACGCGGAAGGCACTGTCTGGTACGTCCGCAACGGCGAGATCAACCGGGTCGGCAACAAGTCCCAGGGCTGGTCGCGGGCGCTCCTCGACGTGCCGCTGGCCCTCGGCACGGACGTCCCGACCGCCCGGGAGCTGGCCCTGCAGGCTGCCCAGGAGGTGCGTGACGACCCGGCCTACAGCGCCATGGTGCTCGAGGACCCCGAGGTGTGGGGCCTGGAGGCGATCGGCGCCGAGGGCCTGGTGCTCCGGGTGACCATGAAGACGGTCGCGACGATGGAGGGCCCGGTCGAACGGGCCCTGCGGGAGCGGCTGATCGAGCTGTTCGATGCGAACGAGGTCAGCATCGGCGTCCCCCAGCGCCTGGTGTGGAACGTCGAGGCCTGACCCCCGCCGCGAATGGACACAGCGCTGCGCTTTTCAGCGCTGAAACCGCAGCGCAGTGTCCATTCGCGCGGGGAGGGTCGCTTAGCGTGGGGGGCATGGAGAGCCTGTACGACGAGGTCGGCGACGCCGTCTTCCGCGCGATCGTCGACCGGTTCTACGACGGTGTCGCGATGGACCCGATCCTGCGCCCGCTGTATCCCGAGGAGGACCTGAGCGGCGCCCGCGAGCGGCTGGCCGGCTTCCTCATCCAGTACTGGGGCGGCCCGGGGACCTACTCCGAGCAGCGCGGCCACCCGCGGCTGCGGATGCGGCACGCGGGCTGGGTGATCGGCGAGCGGGAGCGGGACGCCTGGCTCGGGCACATGCACGACGCGGTCGCGTCGGTGGAACTGCCCGGGGAGGCCCGCGCGGCCATCTGGGAGCACCTGGAGCGGGCGGCGTGGTCGCTTGTCAACGCGCCCGGAGGCGCCGTCTCCTGAGCGCGGCGATCGGCAGCGCACCGACGAACCCGCCGAGCAGCGGCAGCTGCGGCGCGGCCAGCTTGTCGAACGTGCCCGGCACGCCGAGCCACCCGAACCGGTCCAGCGGGTAGATCACGGTGAACGCCTTCCCGACGACCTTGTTCTCGGGGACGGTGCCGTGGTTGGCGTCGGTGATGTGGTACCTCGAGTCCGAGGAGTTGCCGCGGTGGTCACCCATGACCCACAGCCGGCCCTTCGGCACCAGCACGCCGAGCGACCCCGCCGGGCACTGCGCGCTGTCGCTCGTCTCGCTGGCCTCGCAGAACTTCTTGTGGTCGTTCTCGAACAGGAACGTCTCGTGCAGCGAGAAGGTCTTGCCGTCCTTGGTCGAGACGACCACGTTGCCGTCGTTGTCGCAGCACATCACCCGGTCGCCCGGCACCCCGATGACGCGCTTGATGTAGTCGCGCTCGTTCGGCGCCCCGAGGCCGATGGTCGACGACAGCTTGCGCAGCGCCTTCGACACCGGGTTCGTGGGCTGCGTGAACGTGACCCCGTCGTCGAAGCTGTCGAGGCCGTTGAAGACGACGATCTCGCCGCGGTGCGGCTCTCGCCAGTGGTAGGGCAGCTTGTTGACGAGCACCCGGTCGCCCACCTGCAGGGTGTTCTGCATCGACTCGCTCGGGATGTAGAACGCCTGGACCAGGAACGTCTTGATCAGCAGCGCCAGCACGAACGCGATGACGACGAGGAACGGCAGCTCCGCGAGGAACGACCGCGGCTTCTTCGTCTGGCTCGGCTTCTGCGCGGCAACGACGGTGGTGTCCTCGGTCACCGCGTCAGACTACGGGGCACCTCAGCCGACGCGCTGCAAGGGGATGAGCCCGGAGAGGCGGGAGGAGTACGAGGAGCGCTGGCCGACCTCGGCGGTGTACTGCGCCCGCCGCCGCTCGCGCGAGCCGATCGGCGTGGGGTGCCGCTCGTCGTACTGCGCGAGGACCGCAGCCCGGACGAGCTCGACCGCCTCGGTGCGCATCTGGGAGACCCTCGACTCCGTGACGCCGAGGCGCCGGGCGATCTCGCCGTAGGACTCGCCGTCGACGTAGCTCGCGACGAGGACGTCGCGCAGCCGCGCGCTCAGGCAGGAGAGCGCGTCCCAGACGTAGCGGCCGCGCTCGCGGTCCTCGAGCGCCTCGAGCGGCTGCGGCCCGCCGTCGACGAGGACCGCGCCGAGCGTCACGGGCTGCCCGTCGTCGGCTCCGTACGGCGCGTCGAGCGAGAGCACCACGGAGCGGTGCAGCCGGCCCTCGAGGCGGCTCAGCCGCTGCGGCGTCGTGCCGAGGAGCTCGGCGACCTCGACGTCGGTGGGCAGCCGGCCGAGCAGTCCGAGCAGCTGCTCGCGGGCAGCGACGACGTCGCGCTCGGCGGCCCGGATGGTGCGCGGCGCGAAGTCGAGGGCGCGGACCGCGTCGAGGATCGCCCCCCGCACGCGCAGCGCGGCCCAGGAGCCGAAGGGGACGCCGCGGTCGGCGTCGAAGCGCGCCGCGGCCTCGACCAGCCCGAGCCGTGCGGCCTGCGCCAGCTCCTCGCGGTCGGCGTGCCGCGGGTAGTGGGCAGCGACCCGTCCCAGGACCTGCGGGACGAGCGCCAGGTGCTCCTCGACGAGCACGCGCTGGGCGTCCGTCAGGGCCCTCATGGCTGCTTGCCGCCCGTGAGCAGCTCCTCGCGGTAGACCTGCACCTCGCGGGGCGCCGTGATGCCGAGGCGGATCTGGTCGCCCTTGACCTCGAGCACGGTCACGATGATGTCGTCGCCGATGACGATGCTCTGGTTCTTGCGTCGTGTCAGGACCAGCACGGTGGTGTCCTTCCATGGACGGCCCACCCTGGCGAGGTCGGCCTGCTCCGACTGTCCGCCTTGGGCCCGGAAGATCACCATGGCCCATTAGGACTAACCCCTGGTCCTCGCCCTCATCGTCGGGTCAACGTCGCGCTAGTCGTCCCGGGTGAGCTTCCGGTACGTGACCCGGTGCGGACGGGCCGCCTCGAGGCCGAGGCGCTCGAGCTTGTTCTTCTCGTAGGACTCGAAGTTCCCCTCGAACCAGTACCACTTGGCGGGGTTGTCGTCGTCGCCCTCCCACGCGAGGATGTGGGTGGCGACGCGGTCGAGGAACCAGCGGTCGTGGGAGATCACGACGGCGCAGCCGGGGAACTCGAGCAGCGCGTTCTCGAGGCTGCCCAGGGTCTCCGTGTCGAGGTCGTTGGTCGGCTCGTCGAGCAGGATGACGTTGCCGCCCTCCTTGAGCGTCAGCGCCAGGTTGAGGCGGTTGCGCTCCCCGCCGGAGAGCACGCCGGCCTTCTTCTGCTGGTCCGGGCCCTTGAAGCCGAACGCGCCGATGTAGGCGCGCGACGGCATCTCCTGCTGCCCGACCTGGATGTAGTCGAGGCCGTCGGAGACGGTCTCCCACACGTTCTTCTCGGGGTCGAGGTTGCTGCGGCCCTGGTCGACGTAGGACAGCTGGACGGTGTCTCCGACCCGGACCTCGCCCCCGTCGGCCTTCTCGAGCCCGACGATGGTCTTGAACAGGGTGGTCTTGCCCACGCCGTTCGGGCCGATGATCCCGACGATGCCGCCACGCGGCATGTTGAAGCTCAGGTTGTCGATGAGGACGCGGTCCCCGAAGCCCTTGGTGAGGTTGACCGCCTCGATGACGTTGGAGCCCAGCCGCGGACCGGCCGGGATCTGGATCTCCTCGAAGTCGAGCTTGCGGCTCTTCTCGGCCTCGGCCGCCATCTCCTCGTACCGAGCGAGACGGCTCTTGCTCTTGGTCTGGCGGCCCTTGGCGTTCTGCCGGACCCACTCGAGCTCCTCCTTGAGGCGCTTGCTGAGCTTGGCGTCCTTCTTGCCCTGGACCTCCAGGCGCTGCTGCTTCTTCTCGAGGTAGGTCGAGTAGTTGCCCTCGTAGGGGTAGGCGCGGCCGCGGTCGAGCTCGAGGATCCACTCGGCGACGTTGTCGAGGAAGTACCGGTCGTGGGTGACCGCCAGGACGGCGCCCGGGTAGCGGGCCAGGTGCTTCTCGAGCCAGTCGACCGACTCGGCGTCGAGGTGGTTGGTGGGCTCGTCGAGCAGCAGCAGGTCGGGCGCCTCGAGCAGCAGCTTGCACAGCGCGACGCGGCGCTTCTCGCCGCCGGACAGGTGCCCGACGGGCTCGTCCGGCGGCGGGCAGCGCAGTGCGTCCATCGCCTGCTCGATCGTCGCATCGATCTCCCAG
>JAODNF010000267.1 GCA_025464915.1 Frankiales bacterium
GGGCACCGCGCGGGGCCGCGCGGCGGCCGGCCCGTCCGGCTCGCTGTCGGCCGGGCCGGAGACCGGGAACTGATTGCCGCTGCAGGACGTCTGTCCATCGACCGAAGGACATGTCGGGACACTCTCGACAACCGCTCGCAGGAGCGGGGTCCGATGGCCTGTCGTGCGTAACCTCGAGCCCTCCCCCTCGTTGGCCCGAGAGTGGACCGGGTGTCCGGTTCTCAGACTCAGCAGCACGGCCGACAGCACTCCCCGAAAGCAACGGAGCAGCACCGCATGGAGCCCTCGTTCATCACCCCCGCCGTCCCGGCGCGGCCGCGTTCCCTGGGCTCCCTGATGGGCGACTCGCTGCGCCGCCCAGGGGGGCGGCGCGCGCTGTCCGTCCTGTCGGTCGTGCTGTTCCTCGCCGGCGTCGCGATGTTCGCCTACCCCGTCGCCACCGACGTCTACAGCAAGTACAGGCAGGGCAACCTCAACAGCCAGTTCGGCAGCAAGCAGCTGGCGGACGAGTACCGCTCCGGGAAGGTGCCGATCGGGTCGGCCCTCACCCGCCTGGTCATCAACACCAAGGCCGTCAAGGTCGACGTCCTCGTTGTCGAGGGCACCACACCGGCTGCCCTGCGCGCCGGTGCCGGGCACTACCCGGGCACGCCGCTCCCGGGCGAGGCAGGCAACGTCGGCATCGCCGGTCACCGCACGACGTTCGGTCGCCCGTTCAACCACATCGACGAGCTGAACGTCGGCGACGAGGTGGTCCTCGAGACGCCGTTCAACAAGTTCCACTACAAGGTCGTCCCGGGATGGGGCACCGACGGCCACGCCTACAAGATCGTCGACCCGAGCGACTACACCGTCGTGCAGCCGGTGGCCGGCAAGAGCCTGCTCACCCTCACGTCCTGCCACCCGAAGGGCAGCGCCAAGAAGCGCATCACCGTGCGACTTGAGTTGCAGCCCAAGGAGACCGAAGTCATCAAGCAGAAGGGGGCGAAGTCGTGACCATCCGCAACATCATCCGGACGCTCGGGGCCACCGCGCTCCTGACTCCCGCACTGCTCGCTGTCACCGCAGGCGCCGCGCAGGCCCAGGCGGTCACGTCGCCGGCAGACGGCACCGTCATCTCCTCCACCGGCAGCGTCTCTGTCGACGCGGTGTTCAACGGCTGCTCCTCCAACCCGGTGAGCTCGTGCCCGAGTGGCACCCTGACCGTGACGGACCCGGCCGGAGGCACGGCGGGCTCGACGTCCAAGACCGCCTCTCGAGGCACCTCGACCACCTCGCTCTCGCTGAGCGTCAACGTCGACGGCAGCACCCGCAACGGCGCCTGGGGCGTGACGCTGAAGTCCGGTTCCAACACGACCCTCACGCACTTCTACACCAACGTGGCGCCCGCGACGCCGAGCGGCTTCTCCGTCAGCACCACCGACGGCGACCCCAACGACGTGTTCCTGTCATGGAGCAAGGGCGGCGAGCCCGATCTGCAGAGCTACTCGCTGTTCGACGGCAGCGGCAAGCTGCTGCAGTCCGGCATCACGCCGGACTCCGCGTGCAGCGGCTCGACCTGCCACTACGCCCTCTACTACAACAACCCGACGCCGGGCACCTACAGCTACAGCTACGCGCTGAGCGCGTCCCGGACCGGCGGCTGCTCCTCCGGCTCCTGTCCCTCCGTGGAGTCGGGCAAGACGTCGACCCGCACCGCGTCCCTGGTGACGCCGAGTCCCCCGCCGCCGTCCCCGACCCCGCAGCCGACGCGGGCCGGCGGGACCACGGGTGGCGGCAGCACCGGTGGCGGCACGACGGGCGGCGCCGCGACGAGCGGTGACCCCACGACCGGCGGCAGCACGGGTGGTTCGACCGGCGATGCGTCGACGGGTGGAACGAGCACCGGCGCTGGCGCCAGCACGGGTGGGTCCGCGACGGGCGGCGTCATCAAGCCGTCGGCCGGGCCGCTCCCGACGCTCAACCCCGACTTCGCCCGCCGCGCCACGGCACTGGGCTTCAACTCCTTCAACGCCTCGCTCGGCATCCCGAAGCTCCCCCCGCTGCCGGACACGACGGTCACCCTGCCGGGCAGTGAGACCAAGGAGCAGCAGGGCACCTACAACCCGACGCTCCCCTACAAGAGCGTGGCGTCGACCCCGACCAGGTCCGGCGGGATCCTGTCGCCGATCGCCAGCACCGTGGGGATCGACCCCGAGAAGCTCGCGACGTCGCTCGCCTTCGCGCTCATCCTGATCATGTCCGCCGCCCACCTCCGCCGGTGGATCGGCGCCCACGTCGACCACTGACGTCCGGCTGCCAGGGTCGCGCTGCGGCCGCTGACCGGCAGCACCCGCAGGCGCGACCCCGCCGTGCTAGTCCTTGAGGGCGTGACTCGAGGAGGCCGTCTGCTCGCTCGGGTAGGGGTCGCCGGCGTCGACGACGGTGGCGTCCTTCACCCGGGCCCGGAGCGCCTTGTTCTCGGCCTTCAGGCTCCGGCGCCGGTCGCGCCGGACCTGGGCGCCCGCGACCATCAGCGAGACGCCGACGATGCCGACGATGCCGACGACGGTTCCGAGCAGGAACACGCCGAGGGTCGTGATGTCGTAGGACTGACCGAAGGCAGCAAGGGTGGCGGCGCTGTCGTTGGAATCGGCGACGAAGACGGCAGCGCCGGCGACGCCGGCTGCGGCGAGAAGGAGCAGACCGAGGGGGAGCACAGGGACCTCCAAGAAGGGGATGTGCTCTGGACCTACCCCTCGAGACCGCTCCGCAACACCGCGTCCAGCAGCCGCACGGCTCCCGCCTTGTCGAGGGGCTCGTTCCCGTTGCCGCACTTCGGCGACTGCACGCACGAGGGGCACCCGGAGGCGCACTCGCACGCTTCGATCGCGTCCCGGGTCGCCCGCAGCCAGGCGGCGGCGCGGGCGTGCCCGCGCTCGGCGAAGCCGGCCCCGCCGGGGTGACCGTCGTAGACGAACACGGTCGCGAGGCCGGTGTCCTCGTGGAGCGCGGTGGAGACGCCGCCGATGTCCCAGCGGTCGCACGTCGCGAACAGCGGCAGCAGGCCGATGGCTGCGTGCTCGGCGGCGTGGGCCGCGCCGGGGACGTCCGCCCAGTCGAGCCCTACGGAGGACAGCAGCTCGGCCGTCATCGTGTACCAGACGGCCTTCGTCGTGAGCTGTCGCGGCGGCAGGTCCAGGGGCTCCTCGCCGAGCACCTCGCCGGTGCCCAGCCGCTTGCGCAGGAAGCCGACGACCTGGTGGGTGACGTCCACGGACCCGAACGACAGGGTGACGTCGCGGAACGACGCGGTGCGGATCGTCGAGGCGATGCGGATGTCGGTGACGTCGCGTGCGGACGTCGAGTAGTCGGGGTCGTCGGCACGGACGAGCGCGACCGCCTCGTCGAGGTCGAGCTCCTCCACGACGTACGACTCGCCCTGGTGCAGGTAGACCGCGCCGGTGTGCGCCTGGGAGTGCGCGGAGCTGCTGTCGACGGTGCCGAGCAGCCGGCCGGTCGACGACTCGACCAGCCGCACCGGCGGCCCACCCGCTCCGCGCAGGTCGGCGTCGGGCCGGTCGCGCGAGGTCCAGAACCAGCCCCTCGGGCGGTGCCTGAGAAGCCCCCGCCGCACGAGGTCGGGGAGCACGTCCTCGGCGCCGGGGAACAGCGGGAGGTCGTCCTCGGTGAGGGGCAGCTCGGCCGCCGCGCAACACAGGTGAGGGCCCAGGACGTAGGGGTTCGTCGGGTCGAGGACGGTCGTCTCGACGGGCCGTCCGAACAGCGCCTCAGGGTGGTGGACGAGGTAGGTGTCCAGCGGGTCGTCACGGGCGACGAACACCGCGAGGGCCCCCTGTCCCGCGCGTCCGGCCCTCCCGGCCTGCTGCCAGACCGAGGCCACCGTGCCGGGCCAGCCGCTCAGGATGACGGCGTCCAGGCCGGCCACGTCGACCCCGAGCTCCAGGGCGTTGGTGGCCGCGACCCCGAGCAGATCGCCTGACTGCAGCCGCTTCTCGAGCTCCCGCCGCTCCTCGGGCAGATAGCCCGAGCGGTAGGCCGCGATGCGCGGGCCGAGGTCGGGGACCGCCTCGGTCACGACCCGACGCGCGTTCACGGCGACGGCCTCGGCGCCCCGCCTCGACCGGACGAACGCGATCGTCCGGGCGCCTTCGACGACCAGGTCCGCCAGCAGGTCGCCCGTCTCGGCCGTCGCGGACCGGCGTACCGGCGCCCCGTGCTCGCCGCTGTAGTCCTTCTGCAGCGGCGGCTCCCACAGCGCGAACTCCGTCGTGCCGCGAGGTGAGGCGTCGTCCGCGACCGGGACCACGTCGAGGCCGACCAACCGCGACGCCGACACCTCCGGCTCGCTGACCGTCGCCGACGCGAGCAGGAACACCGGGTGCGCGCCGTAGCGGGCGCACACCCGTCGTAGCCGCCGGACCACCTGCGCCACGTGGGACCCGAAGACCCCCCGGTAGCTGTGGCACTCGTCGATCACGACGAAGCGAAGGCCCCGCAGGAACCGGCTGTGGTCCGCGTGCCGCGGGAGGACGGACCGGTGGAGCATGTCGGGGTTGGTGAGGACGTAGGTCCCGAAGCGGCGCACCCAGTCGCGGTCCTCGAGCGCCGTGTCGCCGTCGAGGGTCGCGGCCCTGACCTGCGTGAGGTTCAGGGCACGAAGTGCCCGCAGCTGGTCGGTTGCCAGGGCCTTGGTGGGGGACAGGTACAGGGCCGTGGCCCTCTCGTCCTCGATGAGGGCCGACAGCACCGGCATCAGGTACGCGAGCGACTTGCCTGAGGCCGTGCCGGTGGCGATGACGACCGACTGGCCGTCGCGCGCCAGCTCGGCGGCGGCGGCCTGGTGCTCCCAGGGCGCCGTGACGCCGAGCAGCGCCAGCCGGTCGACGAGCAGGGGGGCCACCCACTCGGGCCACGCCGCAGGTCGTCCCACGCGGGAGGGGACGTGCTCGACGTGCGTCACGCGCTCGCGCGTGGCGGGGTCGAGCAGCAGCCGGTCCAGGAGCGTCATGGGACGCCCATTGTGGCGAAGGCTCAGACGTTCCCGGCGAGCGCGATGGACTCGACGGTGTTGTGGCTGACCGCCACGACGTAGACCTCGGTCTTCAGCAGGTCGTTGCCGCTCGTCAGCAGCCGGCCGAGGTCGTCGCGCGACAGGTCTTCGCGAGGGCCCCCGTCGGGCTGGAACGGGACGGTCGTCACGCCGCTCGCGAGCGGAACCGTGCGGAGCTTCGCGTTCTGGTTGGACCAGCAGAACGAGAAGACGTCGGCGGGGCTGTAGCTGCCGTCCTGGGCCTGGGCGCACTTGCCCTGCGCCGTCACGTCGGTCGTGCGGGTGACCTTGTCGACGACCAGGCTCCCGTCCGGCTGGACCGACCTCACGAGCACGAAGTTGAACCCGTCGGGCAGCTGGGACGGGTCGGCCGCAGCGACCGGCTGCAGCCGCGGGTCCGCGGAGGGCCCGGACGTCGGGAGCGAGTCGTCGGGCAGCAGCCGGGTCTGGCCGAGGCCGGAGCCCGGTCCCACCTGGGCCTTGGAGGTCCCCCCACCGGCGAGGGACAGGCCCGCGACCGCGGCGACGACGACGACGCTGCTGCCCACCGCCGCCTGCGCGACCAGGCGGTTGCGGGTGCGCTGCGCGCCCCGGCGCACGGCACGGTCGAGATCGGGCGGGGCGAGCGGGTCACCCGCTCCCGCCTTGAGAAGGTCCGAGATGTCAGGCATGCGTCTCCTCGAGATCGGCCAGGCCCGAGGCGCGCAGCCCCGCCATCGCCTGGGACGTCAGCGACTTGACGGTGCCGGGACGGCACCCCATCGCCTCGGCGGTCTGCTCGACCGAGAGGTCGCTGTAGTAGCGGAGCACCAGGGCCGTCCGCTGCCGGCTCGGTAGGGCTGCGACGGCTCGGCGCACGGCCAGCACCTCGGCCGGCTCCACCGCGTCGGAGGCCTCCTCGCCGAGCTGGCGGCGGCCGCCGAAGCGCTCGGTGGCGCTGCGCTCAGCCTTCCGGCGCCGGTAGTAGGAGCTGGACAGGTTGATGGCCACCCGGTGCACCCAGGCGCCCGGGGCGTTCATCTCGCGTACCGAGCCCCAGTGCTGGCAGGCGCGCGCCAGCGCCTCCTGGGCGAGCTCGGCGGCCACGCCCGGGTCGCCGCAGTGCAGGGTCAGCGTGCCGACCAGCCTGCGGTGCTCCCGCGCGCAGAAGACCGCGAGCTCCTCGCGGTCCCTGCTGTCCACGCCCCCGGCCCTCCTGGTGTCCGCATGGTGTCCGCATGCTGACGCGCGAGCAGCGTCGCAGGTTCAGGACGGGATGCGGCACCCGTGTGACCTGGCACACGGGGTGGCCAGGGGGTTAGATCGTGATGGCCACGGGTACGGGCGGCGCAACGCGAACCCGACCGTGGGAACGAACTTCTGGAGGAGCACGCCGTGGACCTGTCCCTGGAGAACCGCACCGAGGGTGACCGCACCGTGGTCGAGGTCGGCGGGGAGATCGACGTCTACACCGCCCCCAAGCTGCGCGAGAAGCTCATCGACCTCGTGAGCGCCGGCAACTACCACCTGGTGGTGGACATGGAGGCCGTGGAGTTCCTCGACTCGACCGGGCTGGGCGTCCTCGTCGGCGGGCTCAAGCGCGTCCGGGCGCACGAGGGCAGCCTGCGCCTGGTGTGCACGCAGGAGCGGATCCTGAAGATCTTCCGCATCACCGGTCTGACGAAGGTGTTCCCGATCCACGCCAGCGTGGCCGAGGCCGTCGCCGCCACCGACTGACGCACGAGGTTGCCCACTGTCGAGCTGCTCCTGTCGCCGCAGCCGCACCACGTCCGTACCGCTCGGCTCGTCGGTGTCGCTGCCGCGCGCCGGGCCGGCCTGCCCGACGAGCTCGTCGACGAGCTCCGCTGGGCTCTCGGCGAGGCCTGTTCCCGTGCCGTGGCGCTGCACGCCGCCCATGCGCCGGACGTTCCCGTGCGGGTCGTGCTGCGCGACGACCCGACGGGGCTGGTGGTCGAGGTCGTCGACGTGGGCCCGGAGGGACTGCCGGTGGACGACACCGACCCCGCGGCGCTGTTCGACGGCGAGTCCGTCGACCCCCGCGTGTCGCTCGCCGTCCTCGGTGGCCTCGTCGACGACATGGAGGTGCTGCCCGGTCCGGGGGGCACCACCGTCCGGCTCCGCTGGCCGCTGCCCGCCCGGGTGTCTGGTCTGTCCTAGAACCGGTTGCAGCGTGCCGGTGTGAAGCACAACACAGGAGCCTGTAACCTGCTCGCGCCCGGCCGCTCGAGAGTCGAGGCGGCCCCGCGGGCATGAGCCCGCTCCTACACAGGAGGACGCGTGTCCGCAGTGCACCTTGCGGCCGACTCGAGCGGACTGCCTTCAGTGCTGTCCGGCGACAAGCCGTTGCTCTACCTCATCCTCGCCCTCTCGGTCGTGGCGCTGGGCTTCGCCGGGCTGTTCGCCCGGCAGGTCATCAGCGCCGACCAGGGCCCCGAGAAGATGCGCGAGATCAGCCGCGCCGTCCAGGAGGGCGCGGCGGCGTACCTCAACCGGCAGTTCCGCACCCTGGCGGCGTTCGCCGTCCTGGTGTTCGGCCTGCTGTTCCTGCTGCCGGGTGACACCGACGTCAAGGTCGGGCGCTCGATCTTCTTCGCGGTCGGTGCGGTCTTCTCCGCGCTCGTGGGCTTCATCGGCATGACCCTCGCGACGCGCGCCAACGTCCGCGTCGCCCACGCCGCCAACACCGTAGGCAGCAAGCCCGCGCTGCGCATCGCCTTCCGCTCAGGCGGCACCGTCGGCATGCTCACGGTCGGCCTCGGCCTGTTCGGCGCCACCCTGGTGCTGCTCGTCTTCAACGAGAAGGCCCCCGAGGTCCTCGAGGGCTTCGGCTTCGGCGCGGCGCTCCTCGCGATGTTCATGCGCGTCGGCGGCGGCATCTTCACCAAGGCCGCGGACGTCGGTGCCGACCTGGTCGGCAAGGTGGAGCAGGGCATCCCCGAGGACGACGCCCGCAACGCCGCGACCATCGCCGACAACGTCGGCGACAACGTCGGTGACTGCGCCGGCATGGCGGCTGACCTGTTCGAGTCCTACGCCGTGACCCTCGTCGCCGCCCTGATCCTGGGCCAGGCCGCCTTCGGCTCGCAGGGCCTGGTGCTGCCGCTCATCATCCCGGCCATCGGCGTCATCACCGCGCTCGTCGGCATCTACGCGACCGCCCCGCGCGACGGTGACAAGAACGGCCTGACCGCCATCAACCGCGGCTTCTTCATCAGCGCGATCGTGTCGGCCGGGCTCGTGGCGGCGGCAGTCTTCACGTACCTGCCCGGCTCCTACGACAGCAGCGACTGGAAGGGCCGGCTGCCGGACGACATCGCCCGGCTCGGCGGCGACCCGCGCTGGTTCGCCCTCGGCGCCGTCGTCATCGGCATCGTGCTGGCCGCGGCCATCCAGGTCCTCACCGGCTACTTCACGGAGACCGACCGCAAGCCGGTCCGCGAGATCGGCAAGAGCTCGCTCACCGGTGCCGCGACCGTCGTGCTCGCGGGCATCTCGGTCGGCCTCGAGTCGGCCGTCTACTCCGCCATCCTCATCGGCGGCGCCGTCTACGCGGCGTTCCTGCTGGGCTCGGGCGTCGCCACGCTCGCGCTGTTCGCGGTGGCGCTCGCCGGCACCGGACTGCTCACCACCGTCGGCGTCATCGTCGCGATGGACACC
>JAODNF010000276.1 GCA_025464915.1 Frankiales bacterium
CCTACTGCGGCCTGACCTGCCAGTCGGCCGGAGCGGAGGGCGAACGAGATGCCCTCGCGGGTCCACGGCTCGAGCAGGCCGGCGGCGTCACCGGCGACCAGCACCTGGCCGCGACGCAGCGGAGAGGCGGCGGTGCGGACGCGGGTCTGGTGCCCGCCGTCCATGAGAGCCGTCGAGAGGTCCAGCCCGAGCGACGCGACGAACGACCGGTAGTAGTCCCGCATCGCCGGGCCGGCGTCGCGGGCCCCGATCACCCCGACGGTCAGGGTGTCGCCCTTGGGGAAGACCCAGCCGTAGGAACCGGGGACAGGACCCCAGTCGAGCAGCACGTGCCCGTCCCAGTCCGATCCGGCCGGGCGAGGGATCTCCGCCTCCAGGCCGATGTCGACCAGGTCGCAGTCGACGCCGACGTACGACGAGGCGCGCGACGCCGAGCCGTCCGCCGCCACGACCGCTCGGGCCCGGACGGGTCCTTTGGATGTGCCGAGGGTGACGACGCCTTCCACCTCGTCGTACGCGCCGACCGTCACGCCGGTGCGGAGCTCCGCGCCCGCCTCCTGCGCGACGGCGACCAGGGCGGCGTCGAGCGAGGACCGCAGCACCATCGGCAGGAACGGCGGCGCCTCGCGGGTGAAGGCCTTCCGGCTGCCGTGGCTGAACGTGAAGCGCCCGCACACGTCCCTGCTGAGCGACGCGACGTCGACGCCGCTGTCGGCCAGCACCCGTTGCGAGGGGCCGATGAGGCCGCCGCCGCAGCGCTTGTAGCGGGGGACCTGGGCCTTCTCGAGCAGCAGCACCCGGGCGCCGGAGCCCGCGGCGGCGCGCGCCGCCGCGGCTCCCGCAGGACCGGTCCCGACGACGGCCACGTCCCAGACGTCCCTCACGGCGGTGTGCCCGTGGAAAAATAGGGGTAACACGCCGGAAGTTTGGTCACCGTGCTCGCCCGCGCACACTCGCCCGTCACGTCCCGCCAGCCCCGCTCGTTGAGCACAGTGGACTGACTACCACCCAGGAGGATCGCCGAGCTCATGCGCCCGACGCTTCCTCGTGCGGCCCGTGTCCCCGCGCTCTCCCTGGCACTCGTAGCCGCCGTGTCCGGAGCCGCGCTGGCGGCCAACGGCGGCTTCAGCACCGCCCGCACGGCGGCGCCCCAGTCCGCCTCCGCGCCGTCCCCCGTCGCGCGCGAGCTGCCCAAGCAGGCCTCCCGCACGCAGGCTTCCCGCACGCGCACGCCGCTGCCCGTGAAGCCGCTGCGAGCAGTCGTGAAGCCCGACCTGATGCTCACGACGAAGGCGCCGCTGACCCCCGTCCAGCTGGCGAAGCTGCTCAGGCTGCGCGGGCTCACCTGGACCACGGTCGTCAGCACCCGACCCGTCCGGGTCGGCAACCGCGCCGTCAACGCGATGGGCATCGACCCGTCGAGCTTTCGCGCGATCACCCCGCGGGCCACCGCCTCGTCCGACGCGCTGTGGAACGCCGTCGCGCGCGGTGACCTCGCCGCGTCCTACGCCGCGAAGCTGCCGCTCGGGTCGGACGTGCACGTCTTCGGCCGTCGGCCTCTCGAGGCCCGGATCGGGGCTGTCGCCGCCTACGACCTGCCCGCCTCCGCCCTCATCATGAACCGGGACCGGGCCCGCACGGTCGGTCTCGCCACCAACACGCTGATCGTCGCCGCGCCGGACCGCAGGCTCAGCCGCCTCGAGAACGAGGTCCGGGACGTCGTCGGCGACGAGGTCGTCTTCACCGAGCTGCGGCCGGTGCAGGTCGTCAACCGCCGTCCGGCGACCTACCTCGAGCTCTACAAGCTGTCCGCGACCTACTGCCCCGGGCTGTCGTGGAAGGTGCTCGCCGCCATCGGTCAGGTCGAGAGCGGCCACGGTCGCAACGTGGGCCCGTCGAGCGCCGGAGCGCTCGGCCCGATGCAGTTCCTGCCGTCGACCTGGGCGGAGTACGCCGTCGACGGCGACGGCGACGGGAAGGCCGACATCATGAGCCCGTACGACGCCGTGCCCGCCGCCTCGCTCTACCTGTGCCGCAACGGCGCCGGTCGCGGGGGACAGGCTCTCTACGACGCGATCTTCAACTACAACCACGCTGACTGGTACGTCCGCGAGGTGCTGGCGATCGCCGCGCAGTACCGCTAGACGACGCGCGGCTTCGACGTGCGTCTCCTGCTCTCCTTCCCGTCCTGGCTAGGGTCCGGGGCATGAGCTTCGCGGCCTACCAGAACGACGTGTACCTCAAGGGCCTGTTCGGCGAGCTGCCGTCGCTGCCCTTCGACCACCGCGCGCTGCAGGCGGCGGCGGAGGAGGTCATGACGCCGGGAGCCGTTGGCTACGTGACCGGAGGCGCCGGCGCGGAGGACACCGTCCGGGCCAACCGGGAGGCGTTCGACCGCTGGCGGATCCAGCCCCGGATGCTGCGCGGCATCCCCGCCGAGCGGGACCTCTCGACGGACATCCTCGGGACGCCGTCGCCCGCGCCCGTCCTGCTCGCCCCCGTCGGCGTGCTGTCCATCGTCCACGCTGAGGCGGAACGCGCGGTCGCGCGGGCGGCGGCGACCCTCGGGCTGCCGATGGTGCTGTCGACGGCAGCGAGCACCTGCCTCGAGGACATCCAGGACGAGCTCGCCGGCAGTCCCGGCTGGTACCAGCTGTACTGGCCGCGGGACCAGGACGTCGCCGGGTCCCTGGTCGCGCGTGCCGAGAAGGCCGGCTACCGCGCCCTCGTCGTCACCCTCGACACCTGGCAGCTCGGCTGGC
>JAODNF010000303.1 GCA_025464915.1 Frankiales bacterium
GCGCCGGCGGCATCGCGGCCTTCATCGACGCCGAGCACGCGCTCGACCCGGAGTACGCGAAGAAGCTGGGCGTCGACACCGACGCGCTGCTCGTGTCGCAGCCCGACACCGGTGAGCAGGCGCTCGAGATCGCCGACATGCTGGTCCGCTCGGGCGCGCTGTCGATCATCGTGATCGACTCGGTCGCCGCGCTCGTGCCGCGCGCCGAGATCGAGGGCGAGATGGGCGACAGCCACGTCGGCCTGCAGGCCCGGCTGATGAGCCAGGCCCTGCGCAAGATGACCGGTGCCCTCGCCAACACCGGCACGACGGCCATCTTCATCAACCAGCTGCGCGAGAAGATCGGCGTGATGTTCGGCTCGCCGGAGACCACGACCGGTGGCAAGGCGCTGAAGTTCTACGCGTCGGTCCGCATCGACGTCCGCCGCATCGAGACGCTGAAGGACGGCACCGACGCGGTCGGCAACCGCACCCGCGCCAAGATCGTGAAGAACAAGATGGCCCCGCCCTTCAAGCAGGCCGAGTTCGACATCATCTACGGCCACGGCATCAGCCGCGAGGGCTCGCTCGTCGACATGGGCGTCGAGCACGGCTTCATCCGCAAGTCCGGCGCCTGGTACACCTACGAGGGCGACCAGCTCGGCCAGGGCAAGGAGAACGCCCGCGCGTTCCTCCGTGACAACCCGCCTCTCGCGGACGAGATCGAGAGCCTCATCAAGGCCAAGCTCGGCATCGGTGTCGCGATCGACGTCACCGACGAGGCGCTCGCCGACATGGTCGCGCCGGTCCCCGTGGATCTGTGACGGCCCGCTAGTGGGTCTGGAGCGGCTCGCCCCCCAGAGCGAAGGGGGCGAGCCCTCTCCGCAGCTCTCGGCGCGCGAGGCCTGGGGCGTACCGCCGGAGAAGGCGGAGCGGGAGAGGGCGGAGCGCGCGCAACGACCGGCCAAGCGCGGCAAGCCGCAGAAGCCCTTCCCCACCAGGGAATCGCGTGCGGCGAAGGCCGAGGAGCGTGACCGGCAGCGGGCCGAGGAGATCCAGAAGGACCCGACCGGGTACGCCCGGCAGGTCTGCCTCGACCTGCTGGCCCTCGGCCCGCGGACCCGCCTCGAGCTCGCCCGGGCGCTGGCCGGCAAGGGCGTGCCCGAGGAGGCGGCCGAGGCCGTCCTCGAGCGGTTCGAGGACGTCGGCATCATCGACGACGCCCTGTTCGCCAGCATGTGGGTCACGTCCCGGCACCGCGGTCGCGGCCTCGCCGGCCGGGCCCTGTCCCAGGAGCTGCGCCGCAAGGGCGTCGACGACGACGTCGTGCGCGAGGCCGTGGGAGCGCTGGAGCCCGAGCAGGAGGAGCAGACCGCACGGGAGCTGGTACGACGCAAGCTGGCCTCGACGAAGGGACTGGCGACGGATGCCAGGATCCGCCGCCTCGCCGGGATGCTCGCCCGCAAGGGCTACTCCGGCGGGCTCGCCTTCCGGGTCGTCAAGGAGGAGCTCGAGGCCGAGGGCGCCGAGGTTCCCGAGATGGACACTGACGGCCTCTCCCACCTCGGGTAGTGGCAGGCTGAGGGCATGGCACGCCTCACGCTCGGAGGGACCGACCTGTCGGTCGTCGGTCGCACCCGCATCTACGTCTGCGGTGTGACGCCGTACGACGTGACGCACCTCGGGCACGCCGCGACCTACGTGTGGGTCGACGCGGTCGACCGCGTCCTGCGCCGCCTCGGCAGCTCGGTCGAGGTCTGCCGCAACGTGACGGACGTCGACGACGTGCTGTTCGCCGCGGCCGAGCGCGCCGGTGGCCACTACGACCAGTTCGCCGCCGTCCAGCAGTTCCGGTTCGAGCAGGACATGGACGCCCTGGCCGTCCGCAGGCCGACCCACGAGCCGCGGGCGCACGTCTTCATCCCGCAGGTCATCGCGCTCGCGCAGACCCTCCTGGACCGCGGTGCCGCCTACGAGTCGGCCGGCTCGGTCTACCTGCCGGCCGCGCCGGTCGTCGCCGGCCTGGACCCCGCCGAGGCCGAGCGGCTGCTGAAGGAGTACGGCGGCAGGCTGGACGACCCGGCCAAGCGCGACCCCTTCGACCAGGCCGTCTGGCAGCGCAGCGACGCCCCAGAGCCGGCCTGGGAGAGCCCCTGGGGCGCGGGCCGGCCGGGCTGGCACGCCGAGTGCACCGCGATGGCGCTGAGCACCTACGGCTCCAGCCTGGACCTGCACGCGGGCGGGGCCGACCTGCGCTTCCCGCACCACGCCTTCGAGGCCGCGCAGGCCGAGGCCGCGACGGGGGTCAGCCCGTTCGCCCGGGCCTGGATGCACGTCGGCATCGTGCAGCTCGAGGGCCAGAAGATGGCGAAGTCCGTCGGGAACCTGGTGTTCGCCAAGGACCTGCTCGCCGAGACCAGCGCCGGCACCGTCCGCACGATGCTGCTGGACCGGGCCTTCGACCAGGCCTGGGACTACACCCCGGAGGTTCTGCAGCAGGCCGGTGCCCGCCTCGACGCGCTCTACGCCGCCGCCGGGACGAAGACCTCCAGCGACAGCGCGTGGGAGCAGGTGCTCGCCGCGCTGGCGGCCGGCCTCGACGTACCGCGGGCCCTGGACATCGCCGTCGAGGAGGGCGGCCAGGTCGCCCGGGACCTCACCACCCTGCTCGCCCTGTAGGTCTCTAGACCCTCCGGTAGTCGAGCCGCCAGGCCAGCTGCCACACGTCGTCGGTGGACCGCTTCTCCCAGTCCCAGGTGAAGCGGTCCTGCGACACGTCGCGGAACACCATCCGCATGCCCGGCCGGCAGAAGACGAAGCCCTCGTCGGTGCGCCCGCCGGTGAAGTCGAGGTAGCTCCCCTGGTTGTCGACCCAGGTCTGCAGCCACCCGCGGTCGGGGTCGAGGACGGACCACGACCGGCCCCGCAGCGCGGTGCCGCTCGCGTCGACGATGGCGAAGGTCTCCTCGACGACCCTGCCGTCGAGGACCCGGCGCACCGAGTTGTGGCCGACCGCCCCGTCAGCCGGGTCGGTGCAGGCCCAGTCGCCGATCCAGAAGTCCAGTTCCTCCACGAGACGCGACCCTAGGCAGTGGCCGCGCCGCGGAGGTCACGGTTCAGGCGCAGTCTGACGTCGATGAGGTCATGACGCCGGTCGGTCCGTCGTACACGAGCCACGTAGACACCGCCTGGTGCTTCACGCAGGCGATGAAGGAGATCCCCACGATCTTCACGTGCACGGGCGTGACGCCGGTGGTGGGCTTGTAGCCCTCGTTCGTCAGGTCGGCGACGTCGACGGTCGGCGTGCCGTTGCTCAGGGTGTAGGCGCTCTCGGCGGTGACCGCGTTCTTCAGGTCGGACGCCATGGCGGCCTGGTAGCCGCGGCTGCGCACGTGCATGAGCGTCGGCACGGCGATCGCGGCGAGGATGCCGAGGATGACCATCGTGATGAGGAGCTCGACGAGGGTGAAGCCGTCTTCGCGGGTGTTCGGTCGCATAGGACCAGGCTGTCCGGGTCTGCACCTTGTGCCCATGGCGACCCCGGATGGTTCGGTATGGCCGGAGGTGTCGCGGCCGAACGGAGCAGTGGCGTGGCGAACGGAGCAGTGCGGTCGGGCAGGAACGCGGCCCAGGACGTCGAACCCTGAAGCACCCCAGCGCACCCAGGAGCTCAAGCCATGTCGCGTCGCCCCGTGCTCGCCGTCGCCCTGATCGCCGCCGCAGCGATCAGCGCGGCCCCCGCCCACGCAGCCAAGCCGAAGCCGAAGCCGAAGCCGATCACCGGCAGCTACGACCTCACCCTGTACCCGGACGCGACCGTCGACGTCGTCGGTCAGGTGCCGGGCAGCAGCCCGGTCTGCGGCACGCTGCCGCAGTCGATGGACAAGCACCCGTTCACCGTGCCGGCGGCCGGCAAGCTCGTCGTCGACCTGGTGAGCCCGGACCCGACGCCGGCTGCGTCCCCGCTGCACGCGGACTGGGACCTGTACCTGCTCGACAGCAGCGGCGCGGTCGTCGACTCCTCGCACTCCGAGTTCGCCACGGAGCACACCGAGGACAAGTTCAAGAAGAAGACGCCGCTGACCCTGCTGGTCTGCAACGTCACCGGTGAGACGACCGGCACCGTGAAGTACTCCTTCACCTACGCCTGACACCTACCCTGGTCCGGTGAGCCGGACGTACGAGGTGCGCACCTACGGGTGCCAGATGAACGTGCACGACAGCGAGCGCATCAGCGGCCTGCTCGACGAGGCCGGCTACGTGCCGGCTGCGGAGGGCGCGACGCCTGACCTCGTGGTCTTCAACACCTGCGCCGTGCGCGAGAACGCCGACAACAAGCTCTACGGGAACCTCGGCCACCTCAAGCCGGTGAAGGACGCCCACCCGGGCATGCAGATCGCGGTCGGCGGCTGCCTCGCGCAGAAGGACCAGGGCCGAATCGTCGAGAAGGCACCCTACGTCGACGTCGTCTTCGGGACCCACAACGTCGGGTCCCTCCCGGTGCTGCTCGAGCGCGCGCGGGTCGAGCAGGCCGCGCAGGTCGAGCTGCTGGAGTCCCTCGAGGTCTTCCCTTCGACCCTGCCCGCGCGCCGCGAGTCGACGTACGCCGCCTGGGTCTCGATCAGCGTTGGGTGCGACAACACCTGCACCTTCTGCATCGTCCCCTCGCTGCGCGGCAAGGAGGAGGACCGGCGTCCCGGTGACGTGCTGCGCGAGGTGGAAGTCCTTGTGCAGCAAGGGGTTCTCGAGGTCACGCTGCTCGGTCAGAACGTCAACTCCTACGGCCGCTCCTTCGGCGACAGGGACGCTTTCGGCAAGCTCCTGCGGGCCGTCGGTGCGACCGGCCTCGAGCGGATCCGCTTCACGAGCCCGCACCCACGCGACTTCACCGACGACGTCATTTCGGCGATGGCCGAAACGCTGGCGGTCTGCCCGAGCCTGCACATGCCGCTGCAGTCCGGCTCCGACGACGTGCTGCGCAGGATGCGCCGGTCCTACCGGTCCGAGCGCTACCTGGGCATTCTCGACCGGGTCCGCGCGCAGATCCCCGACGCCGCGATCACGACGGACGTCATCGTGGGCTTCCCCGGTGAGACCGACGCGGACTTCGAGCAGACGCTGCGCGTCGTCGAGGCGTCCCGCTTCGCCGGCGCCTTCACCTTCCAGTACTCGACGCGCCCCGGCACGCCCGCGGCCGACTACCCCGACCAGGTGCCGCCTGAGGTCGTGGCCGTGCGCTACCAGCGGTTCGCCGCGCTGCAGGACCGCATCACCCACGAGGGCATGCAGGCTCAGGTCGGCAGGACCGTCGAGGTGCTGCTGTCCAAGGGCGAGGGCCGCAAGGACGGGCCCGACCGGATGACCGGCCGCGCCCGCGACAACCGGCTCGTCCACCTGTCCCGGGTCGAGGGCGCCCGCCCGGGCGACGTCGTCGAGACCGTCGTGACCGGCTCGGCGCCGCACTACCTGCTCGCTGACGGCCCGCTGCTGTCGCACCGGCGCACCCGAGCGGGTGACCTGCACGAGGCGGGTACGGCGACGCGGACCCCCGGCGTCAGCCTCGGCATGCCTACCGTCGGCGCCCCTGCCTGACTGCTTGCACGGAGTCCCTTTCGCGAGGTTTGGGTTGCGGTGGCGTTGAGAGGGAAGTTTCTTCTCATCCTCGTCAACCCAGGAGCCCCCTCGATGCGTCTGACGCGCCCGGCCGTCCTGCTCGCCTCCACCTCCGTGGTCGCCCTCGTGGCCCTCGTCGGCACGTCCGGGCCGGCGTCCGCGCTCAGCGGCACCCCGACCTTCACCAACCTCGCGGCGCCTGCCTCGTTCAGCGGCGCCAACTCCGCGGGTGAGCCGAGCCTGGGCGTCAACGGCAGCACCGGCGCCTTGATGTACATGTCGGGGACCACGACCGCCAAGATCACGGTCAGCGGCGCCGGGGCGGCGACCTGGACCGACGTGACGCCGCCGACGAGCGTCGCCAACATCGACCCGATCCTCGCGACCGACCGGGCCACCGGCCGCACCTTCGCGGGCGGGCTGGCGGGCGAGTGCTCGTCGCTCGCCTACTCCGACAGCGACGGCAGCAGCTGGACCCAGCAGGGCAACGCCTGCGCCGGCGTGCTCGACCACGAGAGCATCGGCAGCGGCCCGTGGAAGGGCGCGGCGCCGCTGGGCAGCACCTACAGCCGCGCTGTCTACTACTGCGCGCAGAACGGCAACGACGCCTGCGCGACCAGCAGCAACGGCGGCCTCACCTTCGGCCAGCCGGTCCTGGTGAGCGGGGCGTGCAGCAGCCTGCACGGCCACATCAAGGTGAGTGCCGACGGCACCGCGTACCTGCCCAACGCGCACTGCGGCGGCCTAGCCGGCGGCGGGATCACCACCAACAACGGCGGTGCCTGGACGTCGTACACGATTCCCGGCTCCTCCGAGCCCACGAACGGCTTCGACCCGTCGGTCGCGACGACGCCGGACAACACGGTCTACGAGGCCTGGCAGGGCGGCAACAACCACCCGATGGTGGCCGTCTCCAAGACCCACGGCAGCACCTGGACGACCCCGGTGGACCTCGGCGCCACCATGAACCCCGCGATCGTCACCAGCACCTTCCAGGCGGTGACCGCGGGCGACAACGGCCGGGCCGCCGTCGCCTACCTCGGATCCACCACGGGCGGTGACCCGTTCGCAGCCTCCTGGCCGGGCGTCTGGGACCTCTACGTCTCCTACACCCACGACGGCGGCGTCAGCTGGACGACCGTGAAGGCCACCACCGACCCGGTGCAGCGGGGCTGGATGTGCGCGGGCGGCACCAGCTGCGGCAGCGGTCGCAACCTGCTCGACTTCATGGACGCCAACCTCACCAAGGACGGCCGCGTCGTGGTCGGGTACGCCGACGGCTGCATCAACGCGTGCGCCGCGGCGAACGGGACGGCGGCCCAGTCGACGGACTCCTACGCGACCGTGGCCTACCAGAGCAGCGGCCTCGGCCTGCTGAGCGCCTACGACACCGCCGGCACACCCACGCCGACGCCGACCGCGACCGCCACGGCTACGGTGAGCCCGAGCGCGAGCCCGTCGCCGACCGCCAGCCCGACCGGCGGGACCGACCCCGACCCGGCGACGCCGACGGTCACCAGCGGCCAGGCGCGCACGGCCAGCAGCGCCCCCACCGCCGGCAGCTACCAGTACACGAAGATCCTGGTGCCGGCCGGCAAGAGCCAGCTCAAGGTCGCCATGACCGGACCGTCCTGCGGCACCCTCGGGCTTTCCTGCAACCCGGACCTCGACCTCTACGTGGGCAACGGCGTGAAGCCGACCACGACGGCCAACAACGGGTCGAGCGCCTCGACGGGCAACAGCGAGACGATCACCGTCGCCAGCCCGGCCGCCGCCTACTGGTACATCGGCGTCTACGTCTACAGCGGGACGAAGGCCGGCAGCTACACGGTCACGGCCACCCTCACCTAACCTGGCGCGGTGCGGCTGACGGGACTTCTTCTGGTCCTGCTGTCCGCAGCCACGTTCGGCACCAGCGGCTCGTTCGCCGACAGCCTGCTGGCGACCGGCTGGACGCCGGGCGCTGCGGTGACGGTGCGGATCTGCCTGGCGGCCGTGGTGCTGACCGGGCCGGCACTCGTGCTGGCCCGCGGCCGCTGGCCGCAGATCAGGGACGAGGCCGCGCTGCTGGCCGTCTACGGACTGCTGGCCGTCGCCGGCTGCCAGCTGTTCTTCTTCTACGCCGTGCAGCACCTGAGCGTCGGCGTCGCGCTGCTGCTCGAGTACTCGGGCTCCGTCCTGGTCGTGCTCTGGCTGTGGCTGCACGACGGGTTGCGGCCCGGTCGCCGGACCGTCGCCGGGGTGGCCCTCGCCGTCGTCGGGCTGGTGCTGGTGCTCGACGTGCTCAGCGGCGCGCACGTCGACCTGGTGGGCGTGCTGTTCGGCCTGGGAGCGGCTGTCGGGCTGGCGACCTTCTACCTGCTCTCGAGCCGGGCGGAGACGGACGTCCCGCCGCTGGTGAACGCGTGGGCCGGCATGGTCGCCGGCGGCGCGGCGCTGCTGCTCGCGGGCCTGGTCCGCGCCATCCCGATGGACGCCGGCACCGCCGACGTCCGGCTGGCCGGCGCCTCCGTCAGCTGGCTCGTCCCGGTCCTCGGCCTGTCCCTCGTCGCCGCCGTGGTGGCCTACACCGCGGGCATCACCGGCGCCCGCCTGGTCGGTGCCAAGGTCGCCGCCTTCGTCGGGCTGTCGGAGGTGCTGTTCGCGATCGTCATCGCCTACCTGCTGCTCGACCAGACCGTCTCCTGGACCCAGGCCCTCGGCGGCGCCGTGGTCGTCGCCGGCATCGCCCTCGTCAGAGCCGACGAGCCCTCGCCGTGAGTGGCTACAGCACTTCGAAAAAGCGCCTGGAAAGCGAAGTGCTGTATCCATTCGCGGCGGGGGTGGTCGCGGTGGTGGGGCCGACCGCCACGGGGAAGTCGGACCTCGGCGTGGCCCTCGCCCGCGAGCTCGGCGCGGACGTCGTCAACGCCGACTCGATGCAGCTCTACCGCGGCATGGACATCGGCACGGCGAAGCTCACGCCGGCCGAGCAGGGAGGTGTCGAGCACCACCTCCTCGACGTCTGGGAGCCGACGGAGCCGGCCAGCGTCGCGGCGTACCAGGTCCTGGCCCGCGAGCTGCTGACGGGAGCGCGCCGGGTCTTCGTCGGCGGCTCCGGGCTCTACCTGCGAGCCGCCCTCGACCAGCTCGACTTCCCCGGCACCGACCCGGAGCTGCGCGCCCAGCTGGAGGCGGAGCTCGCGGAGCACGGACCGGCCCACCTCCACCAGCGGCTGAAGGACCTCGACCCGGGCGCCGCGAGCCGGATGGAACCGAGCAACGGGCGGCGGATCGTGCGGGCCCTGGAGGTCGTGACCCTCACCGGTGAGATGCCGGGGGAGATGACGGAGTACGAGCCCTTCGTCGCGACCACCTACTTCGGCCTGGACCGCGAGGACCTCGCCGAGCGGGTCGACCAGCGGGTCGACCGGATGTGGGCGCAGGGCCTGGTCGAGGAGGTCCGCGGCCTGACGCTGGGCGTCACCGCCGCACGCGCCCTCGGCTACGCGCAAGCCGCGAAGCAGCTCAGCGGCGAGCTCAGCGAGGCAGAGGCGAGGGAGCAGACGAAGGCCGCGACCCGCCGGTTCGTGCGCCGGCAGCGGTCGTGGTTCCGCCGCGACCCCCGCATCCACTGGCTCGACCCGAACCAGGACCTGCTGAGCCAGGCGATGACGCTCCTAGGCAGGGGTGACTAGAGCCGAACCACCCCGGATCGTCATGTCGCAGAACGGACATCTGGGACCAAGGTGGGGGACATGAACGCGACGACGGTCGACCTGGCCTTGCTCCACCGCGCAGCCACCGACGGCTCCCTGGAGCTGCTCTACCAGCCCGAGATCGACCTCGACTCCGGCGCGATCGTGGCCATGGAGGGCCTGCTCCGCTGGCACCACGGCGAGCTCGGCGTGCTGGGCCCGGGCGACTTCCTCGACCTCGCGATCCGCACCGGTGAGATCAGCCCCATCGGCGAGTGGGTGCTGCGCACCGGCGCCGCCGAGGTGACGACCTGGCTCGACCTGCGCGGACCGCGCCGCCAGCTCTGGCTCAACGTGTCCGCCGAGCAGGTCCGCGCCGCCGGTTTCGACGACCTGGTCGCCGAGGTCGTCCAGGAGCACCAGCTCCCGCACGGCGCCCTGGGCCTGGAGATCACCGAGAGGGCGATCCTCGAGCTGGGCCGCGACGCCGCCCCGATCCTGATCGCCCTGCGCGGCGCCGGCGTCGCGCTCGCCGTCGACGACTTCAGCAGCTTCTACGCCACCCTCGGGGCCATCGAGGCCCTGCCCGTCGACGCGGTCAAGCTGGGTCACAAGTACGTCCGCGGCATCGGCGAGGACGACAGCGCCGACGCCCTCGTGAAGAGCGTCATCGACCGGGCCCACGCCCGGGGCATGTACGTCGTGGCGGAGGGCGTCGAGGAGTGGTCGGAGCACGCGCGGCTCATCGAGCTCGGGTGCGATCGCGCCCACGGCTGGCTGTTCGCCAGCGCCCAGCGCGCCGACAAGGCCCGCTGGCTGCTCACCCAGGGGATGGGCTGGCGGGCCGGCGTTGCCGACTCCGACACGCCCGGCGACCCGTTCCCGGCTCAGCGCTCCCACTCCTGAGGACATCTAGCCTGGTCGGGTGAGCGCCCAGCACAGCCGACGCCGTGACGGCGCTCTCGTCATCAGCGTCGCCCTCGTGCTGCTGCTCGCCGCTGGGGCGGTCGCCGCCGCCGTCCTGAGGGCCAAGGACCAGCGCGCCGACGCCAAGGCTCGCAACGCTCTCGCTGCCGCCGTCATCGACGTCAGCGCCGTCGGGGTCGCGACCGACCACCGGGTCGCGCTCGTGCTCTCGGTGCGGAGCGACACGAGCGCCAAGGTCGTCGGCGCCTCGGTCGACGGCCTGGGGTGGCAGGCGGTGCACGACAAGGGCGTCGGTCTCGTCACGCAGGTCGACTGCGTCACGCCTCCCGTCGCCCCGTCGAAGGCCGAGGCGGTGCTGGAGCTGCACGGGCAGCAGCGCACCTTCGAGCTCCTCACGACGGTCGACGTCGGCGACGTGCTGGCCCGCACGGGCAAGGAGGCCTGCGGCGACGTCGACGCCCGCAGGGCCCTGGTGCTGAAGGCCTCTGGCACCGTCCGCGTCCCCGGTGGCCTGCAGCTCGCCCTCGTCGTGACCAACCGCAGCGCCCACGCGGTCGTCCTGCACGACGTCAGTGTCGGCGACCTGCACGTCCGCACCAGCAAGGGGCTCCCGGTCTCGCTGGCCCCGCACGCGACCTGGCGTGCCGTGGTCGTCCTCGACGCCCGCGGCTGCGGCAAGCCCGAGCCGGTGGTGGGGATCGACATCAGTGGCCAGGGCGGAGCCGCGTTCGTCACCGTCGCGAGCGCCGACCTGCCGCAGCTCGGCCTGGACATCCGCAAGGAGCGCTGCCACCGGTGACCCGCGGGCAGCGGGCCCTGGCCGTCGTCCTGGGCCTCACGCTGCTCGTCGGCGCGCTCGCGGCGCGGCACCACTACCGCGCCCACCAGCCGAGCGGACTGATCGCCACGTTCAGGGTCCATCACGTCGGGCTGGCGAGCCCCGTGGGGTATGTCGAGCTCGACCTGTCGCTGACGGGTACGGCGAAGGCGAGCTTCACGGGTGCTGGCACCGCCAGCGACGGATGGCGCGTCAGCAGGGACGCGAAGGTCGGCCCCGGGCGGGTGATGCTCCTGACGCACGACATCACCTGCGAGCCCGTGAAGCAGCCCCCATCGGTGCGGCTGCGGGCCACCGACGGCCGGCTGCTGGCGGTCGAGGTGCACCAGACCGAGCGCTTCGACCTGTGCAACCCGCTCGCGGGTGCGCAGGCCATCTACGGCGGGAGCACCAGCCTCACCCAGGACCCGTCCGCCCTCCTGGACATCCACCTCGTCAACTACAGCACCGACGCGGTGCGGGTCGACCGGCTGGTCTACCCCGGCTTCGCCTTCAGCGGCGGCCTGCCGTTGACCGTTCGGGGTCGCCCGCGGGCGGGGCCGCTGCGCAGCGAGACGCTGCACCGGGCGGAGCTGGAGGTCACCTTCGCGGTGCGGGAGTGCACCGCCGCCCACCTCAGCCTGCACCGGGCCGTGGCCGCCAAGCAGATCGAGCGGTTGCCCTTCGAGGCGGCCGGCGGAAGGTCGTACCTGACCGTCCCCGGCCTCGAGTCCTACCTCGAGACGCTCTGGCGGCGCACCTGCGTACGCTGACCGACGTGCGCTTCCTCAAGGGTCACGGGACCGAGAACGACTTCGTCGTCCTGCCGGACGTGGACGACCGGCTGCAGCTGACCGGCGAGCTGGTCCGGGCGCTGTGCGACCGTCGCGCCGGCATCGGGGGCGACGGGATCCTGCGGGTCGTCCGTGGGCAGGACGGCCTGTGGTTCATGGACTACCGCAACGCCGACGGCTCCATCGCGGAGATGTGCGGCAACGGGGTCCGGGTCTACGCGCGCTACCTCGTCGAGGCCGGCCTGGAGTCCGAGGGGCACCTGCAGCTGCGCACCCGCGGCGGCATCAAGGAGGTCGACGTCAAGGACGGCACCGTCCTCGTCGACATGGGCCCGGCGGTCGTGGGCGACCCCGTCGACGTCGACGGGATGCCCGCCACGGCCGTCGACATGGGCAACCCGCACGCGGTCCTGCACGTCGCGAGCGTCGAGGCCCTCGGGGTCCTCGATCCCGACCGCAAGGACCTCAACGTCGAGTACGTCGAGGACGTCGCCGACAACCACATCCGGATGCGCGTCCACGAGCGGGGCGTCGGGGAGACCCGGTCCTGCGGGACCGGTGCCTGCGCTGCCGTCGTCGCGACGGTGCTGCGCCTCGGCATCCCGCGCGGTACCGCATTCACCGTCGACGTCCCGGGCGGGCGGTTGACGGTCACCTGGCGCGAGGACGGCCACGTCAGCCTCGAGGGACCTGCAGTGATCGTCGCGGAGGGGGACTGGCATGACGCCTGAGGAGTGCGCCAAGAGCATCGGCGGTGCTGTCGGACGCGTCGGTGGCGAGTGGATGTTCGACGCGGTCGTCCACGAGAAGGGCGCGGAGCTCGGGCTCGATGCCTGGGCCTGGTACCACGTCGGCCGCGGCGGCGTCCTCGGCAACTGCGACCCCGCCGCGCTCGTCGCGGCCTTCGGATTCTTCTACCCGCCGGTGCAGACCAAGGCCTGGAACAAGGGCATCGCCGCCGTCGAGCCGCGCAAGGCCGCCGACCTCTACGCCGCCGAGTGCGCCGCGTTCGGCCTGCGCCGCTTCAGCGGTGTCGCCCGCGCCGGGAAGCTCGCCGACCTGCTGACCAAGGCCCTGGACACCGCCTCGACGGTCGCGCTCCCGGTCTTCGCCGGCTGGCGCACGCTCCTGCACCAGTACGACGACGCGACCGACCCCGAGCGGCTCGCGCTCGCCCTGCAGGCCGCCCGCGAGCACCGCGGGGGCTCGCACGTCGCGGCCGTCGCCGGCTATGGCGTCGACCCGCTGCAGGCCCTCGTCTCCGGCCGCAACGGGCCGCCGAACGCGCAGTTCTTCGGCTGGCCCGAGCCCTACCCGGACCCGGAGCTGGGCAAGGAGCAGATGGCCGCCGCCGAGCGCATCACCAACTCCATGGTGGCGCCCGCGTTCGCGGTCCTCACCGAGGCCGAGCGCGAGACCCTGGCTACGGGACTGCGGGCCCTGTAGGAGAGCGCGCTCGCCAGCGTGCGTGGCCGGTGCGGAGGAGCACGAGCGCTGCACGAAGCGGCGCACTATGGGATCGCGAAACGGGATGAGGACCGGACCTGGGTCGTCGGTCCCGACGACTGGTGCCCGGATGCCGCCGGTCGACCCCGACGTCCACGTCGATGAGGCGGCGTCGCAGTCGTCGAGCAGGAGCGTGCCCGCGACGAACACCGTCGCGCCGGGATCGACGGTGCCGAGCGTCCCGACGCCGGTGCTGGCGTGCGCGAACCCGTCGCGGAAGGCGAGTCCGCCCTGGGGGGTGATCAGGCCCAGCTCCCGCGGCACCGACACGCTGCTCGTGAGCGCCAGGCTGAACGCCAACCCGCTCCCGCTGCCGCTGGCGAAGGTGGGAGTCGAGCGGATCCCCTTGCTCACGGGGCCACCGCACCGGGCGAGGGCGGCGTAGACGGCGTCGCTGACGAACCCCTGGTCACCGTCGGCGGCGAGTCGGACGGTGCCCTCGTTGCCGCGGTGGGTGCGGACCCGCAGGTCGACCTCGCGGGGAGCTCCGCGCACGCTCGCCGGGCACGTCGTGGGAAGGGTCACCGCGACCGCGACGGATCCACCGGGCGGCGCCGTCGTCGGGACGGTGGAGAGCGCGAGCAGCCCCGGCAGCCGGACCACGACGGAGAGCACCGTCACCGCGTGCGCGCCCGAGTTGCGGATCATGATGGCGGCGGCGCCCGGACCGACGCTGTCGTTCCCCGCGAGCGACAGGGAGAGGGCCGTCAGCGCAGCCCGGTCGAGACGCCGATCCTCCAGCAGCTGCCGGCCGCTCCAGACGGCGCCGCCGCACACGGTGACGACCGCCGCGGCCAGCCACGCCGTGCGCTTCTGACCGCGGCTGAAGCGCGGGGCGCGGTCCTGTCCGATCACGTCCGTGAGCTGCGCCGGCCGCGAAGGGTCCCTGATCGTCACGAGGGGAGGAGCGGGACGGTCGGACACCGTCCGAGCGTAGGTCCGCGGTGCCTCCTCCGGGGCCTCCCGTCCAGCGACCACCGCTGATCAGCGGGCGCGGCCGGTGCCGTTCGCCTCGCGCCCGCCACGCGGCTCGACGCTCAGCTGCACCTGGACGGGCTGGTCCTCGACCAGCCCCTCTCCGAGGCGCACGGCCTTCTTCACCGGAAGCACGTAGCCGCCGGCCCGCGGCAGCATCGACGTCTCCCACTCGGACCCACCGACCCGCACCCGTACCGGGATCGCACCCCAGCCGTACGTCGTCGCGGCAGCCTCGGCGTTCACCTCGTCCGCCACCTCCGGCGGGAGCGCCAGCCAGTAGAACGGCGCCGGTCCGCGCCACTCGAACAGCTCTGCCGTGAACTCCGCCTCCACGCTCAGAAGGCTAGCCAGGGAAAGCGGGTGGCCGCCCGGGGCGGACCGGTGCGACCATGGAGGCACGATGACGTTCCCGCACCCCTCCCGCGCCGAGCGCGACACCGAGATCCACCTCGATCCTGAGCTCTTCCACGAGATCGAGGGCGAGGGCTTTGATCTTGAGGAGCGCAACGCCCTGCGCCGCGTCAGCGGCATCCGCACCGACCTCGAGGACGTCACCGAGGTCGAGTACCGCCAGCTCCGGCTGGAGCGGGTCGTCCTCATGGGCGTCTACCCGCGTGGCGAGGACGCCGACGTGTCGCTGTTCGAGCTGAAGGCGCTGGCCGAGACCGCCGGCTGCGAGGTCCTCGAGGGACTGCTGCAGCGCAAGGACTTCCCGGACCCGAAGAGCTACGTCGGGTCGGGCAAGGCCCAGGAGCTGCGGGACGTCGTGCTGTCGACGGGCGCGGACACGGTCATCTGCGACGGCGAGCTGAGCCCCGGGCAGCTGAGGGCGCTCGAGGACCTGGTGAAGGTCAAGGTCATCGACCGGACCTGGCTCATCCTCGACATCTTCGCGACGCACGCCACGTCGCGTGAGGGCAAGGCGCAGGTCGAGCTCGCGCAGATGTCGTACCTGCTTCCCCGCCTCCGCGGCTGGGGCGAGTCGCTGTCCCGGCAGGGCGGTGGCGCCGGCGGCTCGGGTGGCGGCGGCGTCGGCACCCGTGGCCCGGGTGAGACGAAGATCGAGACGGACCGGCGGCGCATCCGCAACCGGCAGGCGAAGCTCGCGCGCGAGATCAAGGAGATGAAGACCGCGCGCGACGTGAAGCGCCAGGAGCGCAAGCGCAACTCCGTCCCGTCGGTGGCCATCGCCGGCTACACGAACGCCGGCAAGAGCTCGCTGCTCAACCGCCTCACGGGCGCGGGCGTCCTCGTGGAGAACGCGCTGTTCGCGACGCTCGACCCGACCGTCCGCAAGGCGCAGACGCCGTCGGGTCGCGAGTTCACCCTGACCGACACGGTGGGCTTCGTCCGTCGCCTGCCGCACCAGCTGGTCGAGGCGTTCCGCTCGACGCTCGAAGAGGTCGGTGACGCCGACCTGATCCTGCACGTCGTCGACGGCAGCCATCCGGACCCGGAGGGCCAGCTGCAGGCGGTGCGCGCGGTCTTCGTCGAGATCGACGCGAACGACGTACCCGAGATCGTCATCATCAACAAGGCCGATCTCGCTGATCCCCTTGTGCTGTCGAGGATCCAGCGTCGCGAGAAGCACTCCGTCGCGGTGTCGGCGCTGACCGGCGCCGGCCTGCCGGAGCTGGTGCAGCTGCTCGAGGACGAGGTGCCTCGGCCGTCGGAGCTGGTGCAGGTCGTGCTGCCCTACGCCGCTGGTCGGCTGGTCGCCCGCATCCACGACGAGGGCGAGGTCCTGGCCGAGGAGCATCTCGAGGAGGGCACGAAGCTCAAGGCCCGGGTCGGGCCGCAGCTGGCTGCGGAGCTCGCGGAGTACCTGGTCGCCTAGCGACCGTGCCGGCCCCTCCCGCTTCGGTCGTCGCCAGAACCAGAGCCAGAGCCAGAGGCAGAGCCAGAGCCCGAGCCGTCGTCGTGGTCGTCGCTGCTGGGCCCGGACGTGGGTCCCCGGTGCTCGTCGTCCGCCGGCTCCGGCGTGCGGACCGGCCGTGCGCTGGGGCCGCCGCTGCGGCTGTCACCGGGGCCCTGCTGGTCGTTGCCTCGCTCCGGGGAGCGGCTCGGCCGGACGGCCGGGCGCTGGGTGGGCTTCGGGTCCTCGCTGGGAGCCGCGGTCGCCGACGGC
>JAODNF010000410.1 GCA_025464915.1 Frankiales bacterium
CTCGACGTCGAGCGCTCCCGCGGGGTCGTGACGGCGCTGCTGCTGCTCGCCGTCGTGGTGCTGCGAAGCCGGCTCCGTCAGCGCCCGGGTGACGCGCCGCTCGCCGCGGGCGTGCAGCCCGACCCGGGCTCGGCGAGCGTGGGCCGCACGGTGCTGGCAGCGACCGACGTGCACGTCCGGTACGACGGGGTGGTCGCCCTCGACGGGGCGCACCTCGACCTGCGGGCGGGTGAGGTGCACGCGCTGATCGGCCCGAACGGGAGCGGCAAGACGACGCTGCTGAAGGAGCTCGCCAAGGCCCCGCAGGCCGTGCGGACCCCACAGCACACCGTGCTGCTCCCCACCCTGCGGGCGGACCGTCAGGTGGCCCTCGGCGCCCGCGGCGGCGCGGCCCCGAGGCTCGCGGTGCTGCGGCACCTGCTGAGCACGCCGTCCTCTCGCGCCGCCGACCCACGGGTCGCGGAGTCCCTTGCCGCGACGGGGCTCCAGCACCTCGTGGGCGCCGACCCTCAGCGGCTCACCGCGGGCGACCAGCGGCTGCTGCAGGTGGCCCGAGCCGTCGCCACGGGCAAGCCGGCCGTGCTGCTGGACGAGCCGGCGGCGGGCATGGCGGCGGACGAGCGAGACAGGCTTCGGGCGGTGCTCCGCCACCTCGCCGGTCGCGGGACGGGGGTGCTGCTGGTCGAGCACGACATGCGCCTCGTCGCCGATGTCGCCGACCGCGTCACGGTCCTGCACCAGGGCCGGGTCCTGTTCTGCGGCACACCTGACCAGGTGCGCTCCGACCCTGCCGTTCGGCGGGCCTACCTCGGTACGTTGAGCGGGTGAGACGAATCGCCCTGCCCGTGCTGCTGCTGGTCGGGCTGACGAGCGCCTGCACGGGAGGGACGAGCGCCCCGAAGGGCGACGCCCTCGTCGTCGTCTCGGCACCGCTGACCAGCTCCCCGTGGATCGGCGAGTTCGTCGAGAAGGGCGCCCAGCTCGCGGCGAAGCAGATCGACGCAGGCAGCGGTCGGCACGTGAAGGTCCAGGTGGTCGACAACGGCGGCTCCGCGCAGACCACGGTCGCCCAGGCCCGGGACGCGGTGCGCGACGGTGCCGTGGCGTTCATCACCGACGGCGTGGGCGCCAAGGCCGTCGCCGCCGTCACCGACCCGGTGAAGCTGCCGGTCTTCATCACCTTCGAGGGCGGGGCCTCCCTGACCGACCCGCGGTCCGTGCCGACCCTGTTCCGCCTCGCCCCGGCCAACGCGGACATGTGCCGACGCCTCGCCGACTACCTCGCCGACGTCCGCCCGGGGCAGAGCGTCGCGCTGCTCGCGGATGACAGCTCCTACGGCGTCGAGGGAGCCGCGAACGTGAAGGCCGACCTCGTCCACGACGAGGTCAAGGTCGTCTCGGACCAGACCGTGCCCGCGGGCGCCCGCGACGTCAGCGCGCAGGTGCTCGCCGCCCGTCGATCCGGCGCGAAGGTGCTGGTCGTGTGGGCGCGGGCTGCCGGTCTCGCTGCCGTCGTCCGTACCGTCCGGTCCAGCGGCTGGGATGTGCCCGTCTACACGGGTCCGGCGGGGGAGGACCCGCTGGTGCGGCAGCAGCTCGCCGACCACCCGACCTGGCTCGACGGGACGGTGTTCGTGTCCTTCCGGATCACCAGCGAGGTCGGCGGCGCGCCCTTCGCGGCCTACCGGAAGGTCTACGAGAAGGCTTACGGCGCCAGCACTTTCGGCGTCACGAGCGGTGGCAAGCCCGTCGTCCAGCCGCCCGACTGGTCGATGTACTCCTACGACGCCGTGAACCTCGTCGAGGCCGCCCTCCAGCGCGCCGGGACGGTCGACCGGGTCAAGGTCTACGACGGCATCCAGGCCATCGTCATCACGGGTGCGAACGGCGACGAGCGCGGCTTCGGGCCCGACGACCGCGAGGGCGTGAGCCCCGACGACATGTACTTCGCCGAGTTCAAGGGGATGCGCTTCTACCCCAAGCACGACGACGTCCTGTCGACCTCGCTCCCGCAGGTCCCGCAGTAGATGTGCGGCCGCTACGCCTCTTCCAGGCGACCGGACGACCTGGTCTCCTGGTACGACGTCGAGGAGCCGCCCGAGGAGGCCCTCGAGCCCAGCTGGAACGTCGCGCCGACCGACCCGGTCTACGCCGTCGTGCAGAGCAAGGAGGGCGTCCGGCAGCTGCGGGTCCTGCGCTGGGGGCTGGTGCCCTCGTGGTCCAAGGACCCCAAGGGCGCGGCCCGCATGATCAACGCGCGGATGGAGTCGGTGAGGGAGAAGCCGGCCTTCCGCAAGGCGTTCGCGGCACGCCGCTGCCTGGTCCCCGCGGACGGCTACTACGAGTGGAAGCCCGAGGGCTCCGAGAAGCAGCCGTACTACCTGAGCACGCCCGAGCCCCTGTCGATGGCCGGCCTGTACGAGCACTGGAAGACGCCCGAGGGGGAGTGGCTGTCGACCTGCACGGTGATCACGACGAGCGCTCCTGACGACCTCGGGGAGATCCACGACCGCGCGCCGCTGCTCGTGCCGCGCGAGCACTGGGCCACCTGGCTCGACCGTTCGCTCGAGGACCCCGGAGACCTCCTGATCCCAGGAACCCCAGGCGTTCTCGACGCCTGGCCGGTGGGCAAGGCCGTCGGCAACGTGCGCAACAACGGGCCGGAGCTCGCGCAGCCGGTCTAGGACCTGCGCCAGACGGAGTACCCCGCTCCGAGCAGCGCCAGGCCACCGACGCCGACCAGCGAGATCGCACCCCACTGCGGGTGAAGGACCGGCTTCGCGCGCACGATCGCGCTCGGCGGGGCGAACGACAGGGCGTACGACGTGGAGCCGGTGCCCTCGAGATCGGCACCGAGATAGGGCGAGTACGACGACGCGCGCGCCCCCGAGGCGGCGACCGCCACCAGCAGGTCGAGGGCCTCCTTGCGGCTCCCGGCCGGCGGCTTGGACGCGGCCCACTCGCGCCAGGTGAGGAACGACCCCGGCGGGGCGAGCTCCTGGCGGTTGAACGTCGCGACCGCGTCGAGGGTGAGGGCGAGCTCGCCGGGCCCGGCGGCCTTCACGTCGAAGGTCACCGATGCGTCCTGGCGTCCCGGCAGGCTGCCGCCGAGCGTCCCGTCGAAGGAGCCGCCCGTCGCCGTCGACGTGGTGGCGGGACCGGTCAGCGTGGCGGTCGTGCCGGTGACGGTCAGGGAGCCGGTCAGGTGGAGCGGGACGCCCTGGCTCGCCGGGACCTGCGCCGCGCCCGTGACCGCGAGCTCCGCGGGCAGGCCGGCGTCGGTGCTCGGCAACCGGTCGGCGCTGGGGGACCGGGCCACCCTGAGCGCGAGGTCCAGGGGACCCGCGAGGTCGGCCGCCGAGGCGTCCGACCCGGTCGGCAGGTCCTGCGGCTGCTCGGTCGCGTTGGTGACCGTCACGTGGACCGTCCCCGCGCCTGGGATGCGACCACCGTCACCCAGCCGCCCCTTCCTGCCCGAGGCGTCGGTGAAGGTGACGGCCACGGTCATCGGGAGGTGCTCGGCCTCGAGTGCCGGGTCGAGCCGGAGGCGGGCGGCCAGCGCCCGGTGCCCGGGCGTGAAGCCCTGCCAGACGACGGCCCCCTTCTGCGTGAGCGGCGGCCGCTCGGTGCCGAGAGTCGTCGCCTCGCGGGCAGGTCCCCGCTCGCGGATGGCGTAGTCGCCCTCGCCCTGGACGTCGAGCCGCTGCTCCATGACGACGGTCCGCACCGTCCCGTCGCCACCCAGGCCGACCAGCAGCTTCTCGTCGTTGCGGACGGTCCCGGGCACGACCGACGGCTTGAGGCGGTCCGGGCGGAAGGCGTTGTTGGCCTTCTGGACCGCGAGGAGCAGCTTGCTCTCCTGGACCTTCGCCGCCTCGGGCGTCGGCAGCTCGACCGTGTCTGCACGCGTGACGAGGGCGGACACGGGGCAGGCCATGATCGCCACCGCCACTGCCAGCCGGAGGGTCCGCACAGACCGAGGCTACGGTGGTCCAGCACCCGAAGACGTGAAGGAGACATCGTGGACCTGGACGGCCTGCGCGCCGACCTCGAGCAGGTCGTGCGCGAGAGCGACGCCACCATCGCCCTGCTCAACGCCGAGGCGGCCGAGGAGGACCAGGACATCGTCGAGGACGACGCTGCCGAGGCCGCGGACTTCACGGAGAGCGATCGCGAGGAGGCCCTCGTCGATGCGGCGGAGGCCCGCCGCACCGAGGCCCTCGAGGCGCTGGCGCGGATGGACGGCGGGACCTACGGCGTGTGCGTCGACTGCGGCACCCAGATCCCGGAGGCCCGCCTGGAGTTCCGCCCCGAGGCGGCCCGGTGCGTCGAGGACCAGGAGAAGTTCGAGGACGCCGAGGGCTGACCCTCGCGTCCGCCCAGATCGCGGCCCGTCAGGGCTTGCGGGCGCTGCTGACGAGGTGGATGCCGGGGGTCTCGCCCTCGCGGTCCACCGAGAGCTGCAGCTCGGTGCGCACCAGAGCGGTCATCGCTTCCTGACCGCCGGTCGCCAGTGCTCGTTCGACGGTGCCGGGTGTGAGGACCGTGCGCGGGCGTACCCACTCGACGTCGAACCCGACGTCCTCGAGCAGGCGCTGCAGCTCCTCGGGCCAGAAGCAGCGACTGAGCGTGCCGTCGTCCTCGGGCACGAGGACCACGTCGGCCGAGGGGGCGTCCGCCAGCTCGGCCCAGCGGCCCTGGTCCGCGAGCCGGGCCAGGCCGGTCGTGAGGCTGTCGACGCACAGCAGCATCCGGCCCCCGGGCCGCAGGACCCGGATGAGGTCCCTGGCCGTCTCCTCGGTCGCGAGCGACATCGACAGGGCCCGTGACTCGGCGACGATCGCGTCGAACTGCGCGTCGGCGATCCAGCCCAGGAGCCGGGTGTCGGCGACGACGGTCTGGACGCCCGACACCGGGCCGGCCCCGACGCGGAGCACGTCGTGACCCAGGTCGCGCAGCAGCTCGGCGCGCTCGGGCCCGTCGAGGCTCAGGTCGAGGACCCGAGCCCGGTCCTCCGTGACCCAGCTGGCCAGCTGGGCCCGCGCCACCTCGTCGTAGAACAACCAGTACGGCGAGCTGGGCGGGGGGACGGGCGTTGGCGCACCGGCCGAGGGGTCAAGGCTCAGCACGTGCGCCTCCTACCCTTCGAGGGTGCCTGAAACACTGCCGCCCGAGGACACCTGGACACAGGTGGAGACGCGCAACGGGCCAGCAAGGTTCCACCTGGACGGGTCGGGCGCCGGTCTGCTGGTCCTTGGCCACGGCGCCGGCGGAGGCACCCGCTCGGTCGACCTGCTCGCGGCCCGGCAGGCGGCGCACGGGGCAGGGTTCCGGGTGGCGCTCGTCGAGCAGCCGTGGCGGGTGCGGGGTCGCAAGGTCGCCGAGCCGCCGCCCACGCTCGACATCGGGTGGGAGGACGTGCTCGCGACCCTCCAGGGCGCCCCGCTCGTCGTGGGCGGCCGCAGCGCCGGTGCCCGGGTTGCCTGCCGGACGGCCGCGGCGGTGGGCGCCCACGCGGTGCTGTGCCTGGCGTTCCCGCTGCACCCGCCCGGCCGGCCGGAGCGGTCCCGCCTTCCGGAGCTCGAGCTCGTCGACGTACCCCTGCTCGTCGTCCAGGGCGACCGGGACGCGTTCGGCGTGCCACCGGGCGCGACGCTGGTGCCGGGCGCGGACCACGGCTTCAGGGTGGCCAAGGGCCTGCCGGGAGCCGGCCCACAGGTGCGTGAGCACGTGGAGACGTGGCTCCGGTCGCTCTGAGAATCGGACAAACCACCCGCAGGGCCTACACCCGCGCAACACGGATGCCGATCTGCCGTGCGTGAAGGACTCCGTCAAGCTGGCCCGCATGGCCGCGCTCAGCGCGTTCGCGGGCACCGCCCTCGCCCTCGCCATGGCCTTCGTCATCCGGGCTGACGGCGCGCCGTTCCACATCGCCCTGGACATGATCGTCTTCTACACGGTCGAGGGCATCGGCTCGGCGGTGTGGCTGTTCCTGCTGCCCAGGGCAGCGGAGCGGTACGGCGTGGTGAGCCGGCACCGGGTCGGCTGGACGTTCTGGGCGCTGGTGCTCCAGCTGTCGAGCGCCGGCGGCTTCGTCAGCTACACCGGCGGCGTCATCGGGCCCTTCTGGGTGCTCTTCTTCCCGATCCTCGTCTACGCGGGCGTCGCCTGCCCGGTGTGGATGCGGCAGGTCATCGCGGCGGCCTGCATGGCGGCGCTCGTCCTCGGTTCGGTCCAGGCCGACACCGCGACGGCCGGCACCTGGGCGTGGATGGCCCTCATCTGCCCGTTCTTCGCGGCGATCACCGGCTTCGTCGGCCGCATCACCGCGCGCCTCGCCGAGGTCAACGAGCGGTCGCTGCGTGACCGGGACGAGCTGCAGGCGCAGGTCCAGGAGCTCGCCGCTGCGCTCGCCCGCACCGCGCAGGGCGACCTCACCGTGTCGCCAGCGCTGGCCGTCGACCCCGACGCGTCCTACGCCTCGTCGATGACCGTGCTGTCGCACGCGCTCGGCGACACCCTCGGCAACCTCCGTGGCCTCGTCGACCAGGTCCGGGGCGGCGGAGAGCACATCGCCGCGAGTGCCACCGAGCTGCTCGCCAGCGCTGAGCAGACCGCTGCCGGCGCAACCCAGCAGTCGTCCGCGGTGGCAGAGACGACCTCGACGATCCAGGAGCTCGCGGCCACCGCGGCGTCGATCGCCGAGACCGCGGAGGCCGTGGCCGGGGCCGCCCAGAAGACCATGCTTCTCGTCCTCGAGGGCAGCCGGGCGGTCGAGGACTCCGTGAGCTCGATGATGGAGATCTCCGCACGGGTGGAGGACATCGCCGAGCGCTCCGTGCAGCTCGGCGACCAGTCGCAGGAGATCGGCCGCATCCTCGGCGTCATCGACGACCTCTCCGACCAGACCAACCTGATCGCGCTCAACGCCGCCATCGAGGCGGCCCGGGCCGGTGAGCACGGCCGCGGCTTCGCCGTGGTCGCCTCGGAGGTGCGCAAGCTCGCCGAGCGGGCCCAGGAGTCGACCGGCCAGATCCAGCAGATCGTCGTGGCCATCCAGCACGGCACCTCTGCCGCTATCGACGCGACCCGGGCCGGTGCGGCCGAGGCCAAGGCCGGCGTCGAGAAGGCCCGTGGCGCCGTCGCCTCCCTCTCCCGCATCACCGGCATCGTGGACGAGACCACCGCCGCCGCGAAGGAGATCTCCATCGCGACGCAGCAGCAGCGGTCGGCGTCCGACCAGGTCGTCGCTGCCATGTCGCAGGTCTCGGACGTGTCCCGCCAGTACGCCGCCGGCTCCCAGCAGGCCGCGGCCGCCGCCCTCGAGCTCAACAACCTCGCGACCGACCTGAAGGCCTCGATCGCCCGCTTCACCACCGCGTAGCTCCCTACGGTTCCTGGCACGCGGGCGGCCCGAGGCGGCCCTGCCCACGCTCGCGCAGGGGTGGTCCGGCCGCCCGTCGCGCCAGGAGAGGTAGGGACCGGCTACTTGGCCTGGGCGGAGTTGGCGCTCATCATCAGCGGCCGGGTGTCGACGGCCTCGAAGGCGCTCGCCGGGATGCCCTTGAGCTCCGCGATGAACGACTCGTTCCACCTCGTGGACTGCTCGCCCTGGAAGTACCAGGGACTGCCGTTGTCGGCGAGCACCAGGCCGTAGGTCTTCATGGCGACGAGCACGGCGCGGGTGTCCGCGCGGTACTTGCCGGTGGCGAACGACGCCTTCAGCCGGAAGCGCGCGCCCATCCGCGGGTAGGTCAGGTCGGAGACCGAGCCGGCGTCGTGCCGGGCCGGCCACATGTGGTGGCGGTCGGTGACGTCGGTCGTGAAGCGGATCGCGTGGTCGACGTGGCCGGCCGCCACCTCGTCGTACCTGAGCAAGCCGGGCAGGATCGGCAGGCCCGCGGCGTCCGCCGAGGTCCAGCCGTCCGTGCGCAGTGCGTTGCTGCGAAGCGACCAGTGGGCGCCGGAACCGGCCTCCCACTGCGTACCGCTCTTGTGCGTCGCCCAGGTCTCGTAGAGCGTGCAGGTGCTCTTGTCGACCACGACGGTGTGCCGGTCGCCGGACTGCATCTGGCCGCCCTCGACCTTCGTGTCGGAGCCGAGGGGGTAGCCGACCCGGTCGCTCTCCGACGCGTAGTCGAACGTCACGCTCACCTTCGCGTGCGTCGACGTGACGTAGGTGATCGGGATGCCGTACGGGACCGACTGCTCGCCGTACGACGGCCCGAAGTCCGGGTGCAGCTTGCGGGTCGGCGACATATGCGCCATCCACTGCGCGCTGCGCGGCCAGACGGGGAGCTTGCTGATGTCGGCGTGCCAGTAGCTGTTCGCCGGGAACGCGCCGCACCCGGTGCCGGGCAGTGCCTTCGAGGTCCCCGCGGCGAGGGCGGGGACGGCGAGCAGGGGGAGTACGGCGAGAGCTGCTGCTGCGCGCTTCATGGGCTGTGTATCGGCAGCTCAGGTGCTGACGTACACCTCGGAGGCCACGAGCCGCCCGAGCTCGACGACGACCCCGTCGACGTCGAGCGTGATCGTGTCGTCGTCGCCGGAGCTGATGGTGACGGCCTGGCCGGGGAAGAGCCGGCCGGACTCGAGCTCGCGCATGTGGTCGAGCTGCGTCTGCAGGTGCTCGTCGATCCGGCGCACGACGCAGGGCGATCCGGCCGGGACGAGGGCCAGGGTGGTGAGCGGGCCGGGGTCGACGACGTTGGCGGAACCCGGGATCGGGTTGCCGTGCGGGCACATCCCTGGGTCGCCGAGGAGCTTGACGAGGTGCTGCTCGAGGTTGTCGCTGATCGCGTGCTCGAGGCGGCACGCCTCTTCGTGGACCTGGCTCCACGGGACCTTGAGCACCTCGACGAGGAGCAGCTCGGCGAGGCGGTGCCGGCGCAGGACCGAGGTTGCGTAGTCGCGACCGGTCTCGGTGAGGTGCAGGACGCGCTCGTCGTCCATCGTGAGGTAGCCCTCGCGCTCCAGGCGCTTGACAGTCTCGCTGACGGCCGGGGCACTGACCCCGAGGCGGTCGACGAGGCGGGCACGCATCGGCAGGATGCCGGACTCCTCGAGCTCGAGGATCGTCTCGAGGTACTGCTCCACGGCAGGGTGATGACCAGTGCCCGGGGGACCCGCGTGCCTCTCGTGCTGCATGAACCCAGCCTACGCGGGACTACAAGTGCCGGGCACCGTGTTGTGGAGGGCATGAGCACGGTTGGATGCCTCCCCGACAAGCGGACCTTCGGGCCGTTCACGGGGGGCGCGGATCTGCTTCCCTTCGACCCTGTAGCGTCGCCTGCTGTGACCGAGGAGACCGCGGAGCAGCGCAACGCGCGCTTCGAGCGCGATGCGCTCCCGTTCCTCGACCAGCTCTACTCGGCGGCCCTGCGGATGACCCGCAACCCGGCCGACGCCGAGGACCTGGTGCAGGAGACCTTCGCCAAGGCCTACTCCGCGTTCCACCAGTTCCAGGAGGGCACGAACCTCAAGGCCTGGCTCTACCGGATCCTCACCAACACGTTCATCAACACCTACCGCAAGAAGCAGCGCCAGCCGCAGCAGTCACCGACCGAGCAGATCGAGGACTGGCAGATCGCGGCGGCCGAGGCGCACACCTCGACGGGTCTGCGAAGCGCCGAGATGGAGGCGCTCGACCACCTCCCCGACTCCGACGTCAAGGAAGCCCTGCAGCAGCTTCCCGAGGACTTCCGCATGGCGGTCTACCTCGCCGACGTCGAGGGCTTCTCCTACAAGGAGA
>JAODNF010000343.1 GCA_025464915.1 Frankiales bacterium
GAGGTGCGCGAGGGCGTACCGGCTGCTCGGCGAGCGGGTCTCCCCTGCCTCCGCAAGTCCCTGGTGGGCGAGGGACAGCAGCGTGCTGACGGATCGCATCAGTCCATCACCCGCTTCACCGACCAGGTCGCGGACGACTCGGTGAAGCACAGGTCGTAGACGCCCGGCCCCGCCGACAGCGCCGCCAGCCGGCCGGAGTCGGCCTCGACCCGCCACCACTGGGTGGCGCGGTCGTCGACCGTCAGGGTCGTGCTCGCGATCTCGTCCCCGGTGACGACCGCGGACATGGCCGTGCCGCGCCACCACGAGCCCGACTCCGTCCAGCGGGCGAGCACCTCGCGCACGACGTAGACCCGGTTGCGCCACAGGAACTGGTCGGGCACCGGGCCGGCGGCCTGCACGCGGGTGCGGACCTCGATGTGGCTGTGGGGGTCGCTGAAGCGGCGGCTCATGGTCTTCCTCCTCGGGCAGGTGCGCAGGCGCCGGGGGAAGACGGCAGACGGGGGTCCGGCCTCGCTGAAGCGCTTCCCCACGCTCCGGCGAGACCGGGCCACCGCCGTGCGGCAGGAGAGGGTCGAGACACCTGTCGCACGGCGGAGGTACCGTCACCGACGGGTCCGCCAGGTCCCGTCGGATCGTGTCGAACACCTGTTCGAACGACCTCTCCAGTAGACCCCCACCAGGGGTCCGGAGTCAAGGGGGAGCTGTGGACACCGGGCTCCGGAGCTGCACCGTCCCGACGCCGATCGGCGAGATGCTCGTGGTGGCCTCCGAGCGGGGCCTCGTGCAGACGCACCTGCCGGAGAGCAAGGGCGTCCCGTGGTCCACCGACGAGCGCTACGACGCCGGCGCCTTCTGCCTGCCCGCGGCCCGAGAGCAGCTGCACGCCTACTTCGCCGGCGACCTGCAGGACTTCGACCTCCCCCTTGACGAGCGCGGCAGCGACTTCCAGCTCAGGGTGTGGGCCGCGCTGCGGGAGATCCCGTACGGCGAGACCTGCTCCTACGGCGCCATCGCCGATCGGATCGGCGAGGACCCCCGCGTCGCGTCCAGAGCGGTCGGCCTCGCCAACGGCTCCAACCCCAACGCGATCGTCACGCCCTGCCACCGCGTCATCGGCGCCGACGGCACCCTCGTCGGCTACGCCGGCGGCCTGCACGCCAAGCGCTGGCTGCTCGACCTCGAGGCCAGGACCGTCGGCTCAGTCCTGTTCTAGGCCGTCCCAGCTCCATCGCGGCAGGCCGGCCGCTGCCGGGACCGATGCCAGGTCCTCGTGCGCCAGCACGTCGTCGACCGCCCACGCCATGTACGCCCGCATGGACGCCCGGAACTCCTCGTCCGCGGGAAGCCCGGCGTCGTCCATCGCCCCGACGAAGCAGTCGACGAAGCGCCGCCCGAGGTCGCTCATGTCGCCGTTGCCGGCGTGCATCCTCAGCACCGCCGCCTGATCGCTGCACGCGCGGGTGAAGGCGTCCGGCCCACCGAGGACCTCGCCCCAGTAGGCAGCGAGACGCTCGACGTGCTCCGGGTTGCCGTCCGGGTGCGAGAACGGGTGGTTCAGCTCCGGGTCGGCCAGGCAGCGGGCGTGGTGGGCGGTCGCGAGCGCCCGGAACGCGAGCGCTCCACCGGCGTACTCGTACAGCGACGGCCGCATCCTGCGAGGCTAACCGGATGAGCAGGCGGTTGGAAGAGCTTGACTGGCGCGAGACGCCGATCGGCGAGATCAGCCTGCGCCGCCGTCTCGACCCGACCCTGCGGACGGACGTGTACGAGGTGAAGCTCGGCGACGAGTTCCTCATGTCGAGCCTGTTCACCGTCGCCGAGGAGGCCCTCGCGACCCTCGGCCTCGCCGCCCTCGACCGCGACGACCTCGACGTCGTCAACGGCGGTCTCGGCCTCGCCTACACCGCCGGCGCCGCGCTCGCCGACCCGCGGGTCCGGTCGCTGCACGTCGTCGAGTACCTCGAGCCGGTCATCGACTGGCACGAGCGCCGGCTGCTCCCTCTGAGCCCGCCGGTCACCGACGACCCCCGCTGCCACCTGGTCCACGGTGACTTCTTCGCCCTGGTGGCAGCCGGGTCCGGCTTCGGCGGCGGCACCCCGAGCAAGGTCGACGCGGTGCTGCTCGACATCGACCACACGCCCTCGCACGTCCTCAACGGGTCGCACTCCGCGTTCTACACGCTCGACGGCCTGACCCGGGTCGCCGATCGCCTCAACCCCGGCGGCGTCTTCGCCCTCTGGTCCGACGAGCCCCCCGACGACGCGTTCCTCGCCGTCCTGCGGCAGGTGTTCGCGACCGCCGAGGGCCACCTCGTCGAGTTCCCGAACCCGCTCACCGGCGGCACCTCGAGCAACGGCGTCTACGTCGCCGTGCGCTGACGCGGCCGTTCTCACACCGACCCGCCGGGTCGACGGCGCAAGACCGGGGTAGGCGTCACCGCATGAGAGCAGCTGACGTCTCCTCCGCCGTGGTCCGCGCCGCCTCGAAGGTGCGCGGTGAGCGCATCCTGCACGCCAAGGGCCGCACCTTCACCGCCGAGGTCACGACGACCGGCAGCGACCTCGGCGTCCCGCTGCTCGACGAGCCGGCGACCCACCGGGCCGTCGTCCGGCTGTCGCGCGGGGCGGGCCTGCCGGACCTGCTGCCGGACGCCCTCGGCCTCGCGATCCGGCTGCTCGACGCGCACGGGCCGGGACGGCACCAGGACCTGCTCCTGACGACCGGCACCGACCGCCCGGTGCTGCGGCACGCGATCGTCCCCCGCCGGGACCTGCTGGCCAGCACCTACACCTCGCTCGTGCCCTACCGCCTCGGCGGGCGGTCGCTGCTCGTCGCCGCCCGGCCCGACGGCGACGGCCACCAGTCGTCGGTGCACGTGCTGCGGCCCGACGACGTCCGGTTCAGGCTCTCCGTCGGCACCACCCTCGGACCGTGGCGCGACGTCGCGACCGTCCGGGCGACCGGGGTGCACCCCGACGGCCGGGCGATCCGCTTCTCGCCCTTCACGACGGGCGGCGGCATCTGGCCGGGCACCGCGGTCCAGGAGCTCCGGCGCACCTCGTACTCCGCCTCCCGGGTGGGACGGGACTCCTGACCGCTCCGTGGCGGGTGCGACAGTGAGCGGGTGCAGCTCGGCATCGACAGCTTCGTGTCCACCGTCACCGACCCGTCCACCGGCGTCGACGTCACGCCGGTCGAGCGGGTGCAGCACCTGCTCGAGGAGGTCGAGCGCGCCGACCAGGTGGGGCTCGACAGCTTCGGCATCGGCGAGCACCACCGGCCCGAGTACATGGACTCCGCCCCCGCCGTGCTGCTCGCCGCCGCGGCCGCACGGACCACGCAGATCCGGCTGAACAGCGCCGTCACGGTGCTGAGCGCCAGCGACCCCGTCCGGGTGTTCCAGCAGTTCGCCACCCTCGACCTGGTCTCTCAGGGGCGCATCGACCTCGTGGTCGGCCGCGGCTCGTTCACCGAGGCGTTCCCGCTGTTCGGCCTGGACCTCGCCGACTACGACGAGCTGTTCACCGAGAAGCTGGAGCTGCTGCTCCGGATCCGCGACAGCACGGAGGTGACCTGGTCGGGGAAGCACCGGCCGGCGCTCCGGGCCCAGGGCGTCTACCCCCGCCCGCTTCAGGACCCCTTGCCGATCTGGGTCGGCGTCGGCGGCACGCCGGAGTCCTTCGTCCGGGCCGGCCTGCTCGGGCTGCCGCTCATGGTCGCCATCATC
>JAODNF010000362.1 GCA_025464915.1 Frankiales bacterium
CTTCCTCGCGCGCTGCCTCGCGACGCCAGGCATCTACCGGAGCCGCTTCCCGGAGCTCCGCGGCCGCACGCCGAGCGGTGGCCGGGTGACGCCTGAGGAGATCCGGCAGGTCCGGTTCCGCAAGTCCGCGCTCGGCTACCAGATCCGGGTCGTCGACGACCTGCTCGACGCGCTCGCCGTCGAGCTCGAGCTCACGACGGGAGCAGCTCCAGTGCCTGCAGCCGGAGCGGCGGCGGCGGCTCGGACGATCTCGCTCGTGGAAGCTGAGCAAGGGTCACTCGCCCGTACCGCAGCGCGTCGTTGACCAGCGCGTCGTGGGTCCAGCCCTCGGCGCGCCCGTGCTCGGTCAGCGTGACGCGGTAGATCGTGATGTCGTAGCGGGTGGGCGTGCCGTAGACCGCCCCGATGCTGCCGACCACCTGCGCGCGCCCCTTGAAGCCCCAGTGACCGTCCCACGGCCGGTCGTACCGCTGCCACAGCCCGATGCTCGCGCACCACACCCCACCGCACGACACGTCGTGCGCCTCGAGGGACGAGATGACGTCCGCCGCGACCCAGGCCGGCAGCACCGCTGACGGTCGAAGGACGAGCACCTCGTCTTCCATGCCTTGGTGATCGGCGTCCGTTCGGCCGGATCTTGCGCGGCAAACGGGTGAACTCGCCCTAGCGCCCATCCCTGAAGAGCGGCAGCACCGGGATCCACGGCTCGGGGTCGCCGGTCCAGTCCAGGGCCCGCACCTGCTCGTCCGTGCGGCGGGCGCCGATGACGCGCGCCAGCTCGCCCTCGTCGGCGACCGTCAGGGTCGCGGTCGGGGCGCCCTCACCGAGGGTCCAGGTCCGGTCGCCCGCCTGCAGCGTCAGCGTCCCGATCCCCTCGGCGCGGGTACGGGCGCGGTCGATGATCCCGTCGAGCACCGCCGCGTGCGTGGGCGTCGCGCCCAGCGGCAGCCCCAGGGCCTCGCGCACGTCGTCGTGGTGCATCGTCACGTCGTAGGTGAAGACCCAGCCGGCGAAGCCCCGGTCGTCGAGCGACTCCTCGAACGCGGTGTCCCACTGCGCGAGCAGGTCCGGGACCGGGACGTCCCGGCGGGCCTCGACCTGGCGCTGCGTCCAGGCCGGTGACCCGGCGTCCGCCAGGTCCCCTGCTGCGACGGCGGCCGGCAGTCCCACCAGGTGCCCGAGCACGTCGCGCACCTGCCACTGCGGGCAGCCAGGGACGACCCGCGCGAGGTCGGACGCGTCCAGCCCGCCGTACAGCTCGGTGACCGCCAGCCGCTGGCTGCGGTAGTGCCCGGACGGCGTCACTCGGCCTTCTCGGCCGCCGCGTCCCTCTCGGCAGGAGCCTCGGTGGCGACCGGGGTGGCCGGTGCCTGCGCGGCTGCCGGCAGCTGACCGCTCATCGACGCCCGGATCTGGTCCAGGCGGGACTGTCCGGCCACGTCGAGCGTCGCCTTCTCCACCTCGAGCATCCGGCCCTCGACGCTGTTGCTCGCGAGCTCCGCGCCGCCGAGCGCCCTCGCGTACCGGGCCTCGATCTTGTCGCGGACCTCGTCGAGGCTCGGCGTCGTGCCGGGCGCCGCCAGCTCGCTGACGGACTGCAGGCTCTTGGTGACCTGCTCCTGCATCTTGGCCTGCTCGAGCTGGCTGAGCAGCTGGGTGCGCTCGGCGAGCTTCCTCTGCAGCAACAGGGCGTTGTTCTCGACGGCCTTCTTCGCGGCGCCGGCGGCCTGGAGCGCCTGGTCGTGCAGGCTCTTCAGGTCCTCCATCTGCTTCTCGGCCGACACCAGGTTGTTGGAGAACGTGAGCGCCGTCGTCTCGTACTCGGTCGCCTTCGGGGTGTCACCGGCGGCCTTGGCCTGGTCGGCGAGCACGAGGGCCTGCCGCGCCGAGCCCTGAAGCTTCTCGACCTCGTCCATCTGGCGCGCGAGCTTCATCTCGAGCTGGCGCTGGTTGCCGATCACGGCGGCCGCCTGCTGCGTCAGCGCCTGGTGCTGGGTCTGGGCCTCCGCGATCGCCTGCTGGATCTGGACCTTGGGGTCGGCCTTCTCGTCGATCTTGGCGCCGAAGGCCGCCATCATGTACTTATAGAGCTTCACGAACGGGTTCGCGGCCACACGTACTCCTAGATGAGGGATCTGGTCCCCATCCTGGCACCTCGCCCCGTGCGTCCGCTCACGCGCCGCCGCAGCGTGTCCGGGTGAGCGGACGCACGGAGCTGCTGCAGCCCGGGTCGGGGTGTCAGCCCGGCCAGCCCAGAGCCCCGTTGCTGGTCGTTGCCGCGGCAGCAGGAGCCGGCGCGGGGGCGGCGCGCGTGGTCAGGCCGCGGACGAGAGCCTCTGCGGCTGATCTCGCCTCGTCACGCGTGAGCGGCCACAGCACCTGGCTGGTCGCCCAGCGCAGCACGGTGTCGACGTCGCTGGGGCTGCTCGGCGCGCCGCCGGCAGTGAGCACCGCGGCGACGCCCTCGCGGGCGAGCTGCCACCCGCGGGAGGCGCTGGGGGTGAGCAGCGGTGCCAGCAGCTGCTGCTCGCCGTCCGCGGCCTTGCGCAGGGCGGGGTGCTCACCGAGGACCGCGGCGACGTGGGCGAGCGCCTCGGCCAGGCCGGCGCTCGACGCCGTCGTGACGCAGGCACCGACGAGGTCGGCGACCTGCTGGTCGACGACCGCGGAGAGCACGTCGTCCTTGGTGCGGAAGTGGTTGTAGAGGGTGGCCTTCGCGACCCCGGACTTGCTGGCGACGTCGACCATCGTGGTCTTGCGGATGCCGTAGCGGGCGACGCACTCAGCCGTCGCGCCCAGCAGCGCGGACCGGGTGCGGCCCATCGCGTTGCCGCTGCGGGCGCGCGTGCCGGGCTCGCGGACAGGGACGTCCGACGGGTTGGTCACCTGGCGATCAGGCGGCGGACAGCACTGCGCTCACCGGCGCGGGCTCGGGGACGACCTCGAGGACCGGGACGGGGTGCGGCTCGGGGTGCGGCTCGAAGACGGCGAGCTCCTCGCTGACGTCGCGCAGGACGTCGGAGAGGCGGACGCCGAGGGCGCGGCAGATGCTGGCGAGCAGCTCGCTGCTGGCCTCCTTCTGACCGCGCTCGACCTCGCTGAGGTAGCCGAGGCTGACGCGGGCGGCGCTGGAGACCTCGCGCAGCGTGCGCTGCTGCTGCAGGCGCGTCTCGCGGAGGGCGTCACCCAGCAGGCTGCGGAGCACCACGGTCTCGCCCA
>JAODNF010000424.1 GCA_025464915.1 Frankiales bacterium
CGGGGGCCCCGGGGGCTGCGACGGGAGCGGTCGGCTGCCCGGCCCCGAGGCCAGCGGGTGCCGCCGGTCCTGAGCCGAGCAAGGGCGACGATGGCGACGGCAGCGACAGCTGCCTGCTGGGCCTCGAGCCGCCCCGCAGTCCGAGCACACCGCCGAGGACGAGCAGCAGCGCGAGCACCGCTGCCCCGGTGGGCTTCGCCGCCCGCGCCGCACGCTCCTTGTTGGCCGCGAGCACGGTGGCGAGGTCGAGATCGACGCCCGGCTCCACGTGGGTACCCGCCAACAAGCGGCGCAGTGAGCGACGGGCCCGGTGCAGGAGGTGCTTGACCTGGTCAGGCGGAACGTCGAGCTCGAGGGCGATCTGCGCGAGGGGCTTCTCCTCGACCTCGCGCTTGATGAGCGCTTCTCGGTGCAGAGGAGACAGCAGGGACAGCGCTTCACGCACGATGGCCGCATCCTCTGCCGCCACGAGCGGGTCCAGGTCGCCTTCGTCGAACAGCGACTCGGCCGGCACGCTCTGCAGGTCGACGAGCCGCGGGCGGCGCTGATCGGCCCGGTAGCGGTCGATGCACAGGTTGGTGATCGTGCGCCTGGCGTAGGCCAGCGCCTGCAGCTCGGTATCGAGCTCGGGCAGTGCCAAGAAGAGCTTGAGGAAGCCTTCCTGGATCACCTCGTCGATGTCGCGCTGATCGTGCAGGAAGCGTCGCGCGTGCATCGCCAACGACCAGCGGTGCCTCATGTACAGGGCCGCGAACTCGTGCGGATCGTTCCCGAATTCCTGCCGGGCCGAGACGTCTTCCGAGAAGAGCGGGTCGTCAGCGACGGGTAGGAGGACGACGAGCTCGTCCCCAGCCACTTCGCTCACAGCTACCTCAGCTCTTCACCTGCGTGCACGCACCCTGCCATCTACAAGGACGCAGATCTCGATGCGCAGTCGTCAACCGGCGCCCAAGTTAGTCCAAAGGCACTAGTCGGACGGTCGCATCTTAGTCACATTTGGTCACCTCTGTCTCATTTGTCCCATCGGCGACCCTCTAACCTTCCCGCGTGCTGCGACTGACGGACACCCGGACCGGGGCTCTCGAGGCCATCGTCCCGTCCACCCCCGGTCGGCTGAAGGTGTACGCCTGCGGCCCCACCGTTTACCGCTACGCCCACGTCGGGAACCTGCGCACGTTCTTGCTGACGGACCTGATCCGTCGCACTGCCTCGATGCACGGGCTCCAGGTGCAGCTCGTGCAGAACATCACCGACGTCGGCCATCTGCAGGACGACACCAACCTGGATGCCGACGGTGAGGACAAGCTCCTCGCGCAAGCCCGCGAGGAGGGCAAGGACCCGTTCTGGATCGCCCGCCACTACGAGGAGGCCTTCCACCGGGACCAGGCGCTGCTCGGCGTGCACCCCGCGGACGCCTACCCGAGGGCGTCCGAGAGCATCGACCTCATGCTGAGGTTGATAGCTGACCTCGTCGAGAAGGGGCATGCGTACGTGGGCGGCGACGGAACCGTCTACTTCGCCGCCGAGTCCTTCGCCAGCTACGGCGCGATCAGCCACAACAAGCTGTCCGAGCTGCGCGCCGGGCACCGCGCAGACGCGACCGAGCTGGCCAAGGGCAAGCGCTTCCACGCCGACTGGGCGCTCTGGAAGCGCGCCGGTGAGAACCGCGAGATGACCTGGCCCTCCCCCTGGGGGCACGGCTTCCCCGGCTGGCACATCGAGTGCTCTGCCATGTCACTGGACCTCCTGGGCGACGTCATCGACATCCACACCGGCGGCATCGACCTGCGCTTCCCCCATCACGAGGACGAGCGGGCCCAGACCGACTGCTACGCCGGCAAGGAGGTCGTCCGGCACTGGGTGCACGGCGAGCACCTGCTGTTCGAGGGCCGCAAGATGGCCAAGTCGACGGGCAACGTCGTGCTCGTGAGCGACGTGATCGATCGCGGCTTCGACCCCCTCGCGCTCCGGCTGGCGTTCCTCGGCACCCGCTACCGGCAGCAGGCCAACCTCTCGTGGGCCGAGATCGCGGGTGCCCACAAGACCCTGACCCGCTGGCGGGCGTCGGTCGCCGCCTGGGCGGAGCAGCCGTCGGCGGCGATGGTGGTCGAGGCCGCCCAGGTCCTGGACGCCTTCTCGGACGACCTCGACACGCCCCGTGCGCTGCAGGTGCTGCGATCGGTCGAGAAGTCCGGGGCGCCCGACGGGGCGAAGTTCGAGACCTTCGCCTGGGCCGACCGGCTGCTCGGGCTCGACCTGGCCCGTGACGTCGGCAGGGCCCCCGACGCCCTGCCCGCGGGTGCTCAGGACCTCCTCGACGCCCGCGCCCAGGCCCGTACCGAGAAGGACTTCGCCTTGTCGGACCGGCTCCGCGACGAACTGGCCGGACTCGGCGTCGCCGTCAAGGACACTCAGGTCGGCCAGGAGTGGACCCTCACGTGACCTGCTGACCGGCTGAGGTCCCAGGGGCTTCCCGGTCCGACACGCCGGCGAGTCCTGCCAGGAAGTCCCAGGGACTCCGAGAGGTCAGCGCGAGGAGGCCAGCCGGGCGTTGTCGATGACGATCGCGGCCGGGCCCTCGATGAGCTTGAGGGTCGACAGCGCCGTCTCGCCGAAGGCCTGCTTCACCGCCGAGGAGAGCGCCAGCACGCCGACGACGGTGCCGCCGTGGCCGCGCAAGGGCATCGACAGGAAGGTGGCCATCTCGATGCCGCCGGTGAGCTCGTCCGGGTCGTCGACGAGCTTGCCGCCGGCCTGGGCGACCCGGACGTCGAGGCCGGTCACGTCGAGCTGCGACCCGCCGTAGGAGGACAGCCCGTCGATGGCAGCGGCCAGGAACTCGTCGTAGTGCGGGCGGGAGGTCGGCTGACCGACGGCGAGGTACGCCGACTTCTCGGCGCCCAGCATGACGGCAGCCAGGTCGTACCCGACGAAGCGCTGCAGCACGCCGAGGAGCGCGGCCACCGACGCCTCGAGGCCGTTGGCCGTCGCAGCGATCGCCATCACGGACTGGGCGACGGAGGACTCGAACAGCTTGCGGTCGAGCAGGTCGCACACCCGGCTGAGGACGTCCTCCTCGGACAGCTCGAGGGTGTCGGGGGTCATCCGCTCGCGACCGCCGCGCGAGGCGGCAGACGCCATCAGGACCTCCTCGATGGTGCCCGCGAGCTCGGGCGCCTCGAAGTCCTTGGTGAGGTAGCGGTCGACGCCTGCCTGTCCGGCCCAGTAGCGGTCGGAGGCGGCGTCCAGGGACGTCAGCATGATCACCGGGATGTCAGCGGTCTGCCAGTCGTCCTTCAGCAGCCGCGCGGCGATGAAGCCGGACACGCGCGGCATCTGCACGTCGAGCACGACGGCGTCCGGCTGCTCCTTGAAGACGGCCTGGACGGCACCGATGCCGTCCTCCATGGCCACGACCTCGTGGCCCTCCTTGGTGAGGACGCTCGTCACGATCCGCCGCAAGGTGGGGCTGTCGTCCGCGATCACGATCCGAGCCACTACCTGCCCACCAGCCTTCGCACCGTCGAGACCAGCTGCTCCTGGTCGAACTCGTTCTTCAGCAGGTAGGCCGAGCATCCCGCGTCCAGACCGGCCTGGCGTGCGTGGTCCTCACCGCGACTGGTCATGATGATGACGGGGACGTTCTCCCACCCCTTGGTACGACGGATCGTACGCGTGAGGTCGAAGCCGTCCATGCCCGGCATCTCCACGTCCGACAGCACGAGGTCGGCGGGGTCCTCCCGCAGCCGGGACGCGCCGTCGAGGCCGTCGACCGCGGTCTCGACGAGGTACCCGGCGCCCTCGAGGATGACGCGCTCCAGCTCGCGGACGCCGACGGAGTCCTCAACGACGAGGATGCGGGCCTTCTTCGCGGAGGGCACGACGGCGTTCTTCTTGCCGACGGGTGCGGAGGGTACGGCGAAGGCAGTCGTCCCGACAGCCCGGTCGGCGAGCTCGCGCAGGTCGAGCAGGCAGACGACGGAGCCGTCGCCGTCAATGGTGGCGCCGGCGACGAACGGGACCCGACCGAGGAAGGAGCCGAGGTCCTTCACGACCAGCTCGGACTCGCCCTCGAGGCGGTCGACAGCCCACGCGAGCTGCTGCCCGGAGGCGTGCCGGACCACGAGCGCGGCGCGCGGCGCCTCGGACGCGTCCCGGACGAGACCGAGGGCGGCACCGAGGTCGAGCAGGGGAACGGAGACGCCGTGCCGCAGCACGACGGGCGCACCGGCGAGGGTGTGGACCTCGGCGTCACGCAGCGAGAGCGACTCGACGACGCCGGGGACCGGCACGGCGTACCGCTCGTCCCCGACCCGCGCGACCAGGCAGCGCAGCACGCCGAGGGTGACGGGCAGGGTCAGGACGAAGGCGGTACCGGTGCCGCGCTCGGAGCGCACCTCGACCGAGCCGCCGAGCTCCTCGACGGCGTTGCGCACGACGTCGAGGCCGACGCCGCGGCCGCTCGTCTCCGTGACCGTGTCACTGGTGCTGAAGGCGGGCGTGAAGAGCAGGGCGAGCAGGGCGCTGCCGACGAGAGGGCTGTCGGCGGGGATCATGCCGAGGCGGATCGCCTTCTCGCGCACCGCGTCCTCGTCGACGCCGGCGCCGTCGTCGGAGACCTCGATGACGACCGTGCCGCCCACGGAGCGGGCGCTGACGTGGACGGTTGCCAGGGCCGGCTTGCCCTTGGCGGCCCGGGCGGCAGGCGACTCGCAGCCGTGGTCGACGGCGTTGATGACCAGGTGCTTGAGGGCATCCGCGACCCCGTCGAGCACCTGCTTGTCGAGCTCGACGTCCTCGCCGGAGCTGACGAGCTCGACGTCCTTGCCGGTCGCCTTCGCGACGTCGCGGACGATGCGGGGCAGCGCGGCGAAGACGCGACGGACGGGCACCATGGCGAGCCCCATGGCACCGTCGCGCACGAGCGCCATCCCGCCGCGGTGGCCCTCGACGAGCTCGCGCAGGCCGCGCACCGTCCCCGCCATCTCGTCTGACGCACCGACGAGGCGGTGCAGCGCGAGGGCGACGTCGGGGTGCAGGTTCGCAGCGTGCTTGTGCGTGGCCTGTCGCAGCACTCCGGCCCAGCGGGCCTGGTCGGCCGCGAGGGCGAGCAGCGTGCCGGTGGTCTGCTCGACACGACGGGCCCCCAGATCGGCCTCGCCGACGACGTCGAGCAGGTCGTAGACCTTGGAGGCAGCGACCCGGACGGAGTCCGAGGCCTGCCGGGACGCGGGAGCGTCCTCGACCACCAGCTGCTCAGGGACCTCAGGGGCGATCAGGACGGGCACCGTGCAGGGCTCGGCACCCGCCACGGCGGCGATCAGCGCGTCGACGATCGGCTGGAGGGCCGCGTCGTCGAGGGCGTCGTCGCCCGGCAGGGCGCGGGTGATCCCGTCGCACGCCGCCAGGAGGAGGTCGACGTGGTCCTTGCGGACGGCGAACCGGCCGTCGCGCAGGGCGCCGAGCAGGTCCTCCATGTTGTGGGCGACGTGCAGCACGCCCTCGAGCCCGAGCATCCGCGCGGACCCCTTGACGGTGTGGGCGTCCCGGAACAGCACGGTGACGACCTGGCGCGGGCTGCTGTGCGTCTCGAGCTGCAGGAGCCCGGACTGCAGGGAAGCGAGCCGCTCCTCGACCTCCGCGCGGAAGGTCGC
>JAODNF010000023.1 GCA_025464915.1 Frankiales bacterium
CGCCGTTGTCGTCGCCGGGCTCCGCGGAGGCGCGCGCCGTCGTCGTACCGCCGTGGTCGTCCGGACTCGCGGTGGCGGCGGCACTGGCACGGTGCGTCGGCTCGGCGCTGCGCGTGGAGGTGGCGCGGTCGTCGGCGGACGCGGTGGCTGCCGCCGTCGGGCTGCCGCGGTGGTTGTCGTCGATGGGGGCGTCGTTGCCGCTGGCGGTGCTGTTGCCGGCGAGCGCCCAGGAGGCGGCGCCGCCGCCGGCTCCGGTGAGCAGGGCGGCGAGCAGGATGGGGGGGAGGTGTCGGTTCATGTCGTTCACGCTGTCGTCAGCATGGTCGGGGGCGCCATCGGTCTCCGGTCCTAGGACCTGGGGCGGGAGCGGGGAGCTCCGGTTGCTCCGAACGGGTGGGTTAGGGCTCCGGCATGTGGGGCAGGACCGGCTGGTGGTCCTGAACGGGGGGAACCTGAGCGTGTCAGCAGCTGTCGAGCTCCGACGTGGGACGGACTCGGTCCCGGTCGCTCGCCGGCACGTCCGGGAGGTGCTCCACCCGTCGCCCGTCCGCGAGGACGTCGAGCTGGTCGTCACCGAGCTCGTCACCAACGCGGTGCTGCACGCCCCGGCCGGGGTCGTCCGGCTGCGCGTGCTCGAGGTCGAGGGCGCCGTCCGCGTGGAGGTCGAGGACACCGGTCACGGGATGCCGGTCGCGGTGCGGGAGAGCTCCGAGGCGATGACCGGTCGCGGGCTGGCGCTGGTCGCGGCCCTCAGCCGGGCCTGGGGCGTGGAGGGCGGGGCCGACGGTCACAAGGTCGTGTGGGCCGAGGTGCCGCTCGACCAGGCGGACCTGAGCCGCACCGAGCCGGACATCGACGTCGACGCTCTGCTCGCCGCCTGGCCGGAGGACGAGGACGCCCAGGAGCGGTTCACCGTTCGCCTCGGCGCCGTGCCGACCGACCTGCTGCTCGCCGCGAAGGCGCACGTCGACAACCTGGTGCGCGAGTTCCAGCTCGCGGTCGTCACCGACCTGCCCTCGCACCTGCAGACCCTCGTCCCGGACGTCGTCCAGGGCTTCGCCGAGGCGCGGGTCGCGATCAAGGAGCAGGCGCTGGCCGCCGCCTCCCGAGGGCTGGCGGAGACCGAGCTCGTCCTCACGCTCCGGGCGCAGGCGGCGGAGGCCGGGGAGGCCTACCTCGCCGCGCTCGACGAGCTGGACCGCTACGCCGGCGCGGCCCGGCTGCTGACTCTCGCCAGCCCGCCCGTCCACCAGGTCTTCCGGCACTGGTACGTCCAGTCGATCGTGGACCAGCTGCGGGCCCGGTCCCAGGGCGACGAGCCGGGCGCCTTCGAGACGTTCCCGGCGCGGCTGGCGCGCGAGGTCACCGACCTGGCGGCGCTGCGCCCGGCGGTGCGCCGCACCAGCGGCCTGTACGAGATCGCCTCGGCGCTCGCCGGGCTGACCGCGTCCTCGCAGGTCGCCGAGACGGTCGTCCGCTCCGGCATGGAGGTGCTCGGCGCGCGGGTCGGGGCCCTGGTCTCGGCCGACCTCGAGCCGCTCGCGGTGGTCGGCGTGCGGCCGGAGTACCTCGCGCGGCTCACGACGCCCGGTACCGCCCCCCTGCCGAGCGCCGTCGTGCTGCGCACCGGTGAGCCGCTGTGGCTCGAGTCGCCCGAGCAGCGCGACGCCCAGTTCCCGGACTTCGCGTCCCTGGAGCCGCACACCGTCTCGACGTGTGCCGTCCCGCTCGTCGCCGGTCGCCCGCTGGGCGTCCTGCGCTTCGGGTTCGACGCACCCCGGCTGTTCGACGACGACGAGCGGCGCTACGTGCTGACGCTCGCCGACCAGGCGGCCCTGGCCCTCGGACGCAGTGAGCTGTTCCTGGCCGAGCAGCAGGCGCGCCGGAGCGCCGAGCTGCTCGCCGCTCGGCTCGACGGCCTGATGAGCGTCGTGGGCCGGCTCACGACGGCGACCACCGATCAGGAGATCGCGGACCTGGCGGTGACGAGCGCGACGTCGCAGCTCGGCGCGCTGGCCGCGCGGCTGCACCTGGTGCACGAGGACGGTCTGCTGCACAGCCGCGCCGCCTCGACCGACGACGACGCGCTGGGCCGCACCTACCCGTCGGTCGACCCGCACGACCCGCAGCTGCCGGCTGCCGAGGCGCTCGGCACCGGACGCGCGGTGGTCCTGCACGACCTCGCGGAGATCGGGAGCCGCTTCCCGGCGCTGGCCCGCCTCTACGACGAGGAGCGGTCCCTCGTCGTCGTGCCCCTGATCGTCGACGAGCACCGCATCGGCGTGCTGTCCGTGACCTTCGCGCCGGCGAGCGACCCCGACCACCAGCTGAGCTTCGTCACCAGCCTGGCCGACGCCACGGCGCAGGCGCTGGAGCGGCTCGGCGCGACGGCCCGGGCGGTGCAGGCCGCCGAGCGGCTGCGGTTCCTCGCGGAGGCGTCGGTGCGGCTGTCCGGCAGCCTCGACGTGACCGAGACGCTCCGCACGGTCGCGCAGCTGGTGGTGCCGCACGTCGCGGACTGGTGCTCGGTCAGCCTGCTGCAGGGCACCGACCTCAGCACCGTCGCCATCGCCCACGCCGACCCCGACAAGGTCGCCTGGGCGGCGGAGATGCAGCAGCGCTACCCGCCCGACCCGCACGCGCCGACCGGCGCGCCCGAGGTCGTCAGGACCGGCCGGAGCGAGATCTACCCCGAGCTGCCGCAGGAGATGCTCGACGCCGGTGCGCACGACGACGAGCACCGCCGGATCATCCGGGAGGTGGGGATGACGTCAGCCCTCGTCGTACCCCTCACGGGCCGGGCCGGACCGCTCGGCGCCATCACGATGATCATGGCCGACAGCGGCCGGCACTTCAGCAACGACGACGTCCCCTTCGCCGAGGACCTGGCGCGCCGGGCCGCTGTCGCGGTCGAGACGGTCACCGCGTTCGCGGCGCAGGAGGGGCGGCTCGAGCAGGTGACGCGCGTCGCCGACGCGGCCCAGCGGGCCATCCTGCCGTCGCCACCGGCCGCCATCGGCAACCTGCGGATCGCGACCCGCTACGTGTCGGCGACCGCGGAGGCACTCGTCGGGGGCGACCTCTACGAGGTGGTGCGGCGCGAGGGGGCGGTGCGGGTCCTCGTCGGCGACGTCCGCGGCAAGGGCCTGGAGGCGGTCCGCAACGCGACCATCGTGCTGGGCGAGTTCCGGGCTGCGGCCGAGGACATCGACGACCTGGTCGCGGTGGCCGTGCAGCTCGACCGCCGGCTGTCGGGCCACCTCGACCTCGAGGACTTCGTGACGGCCCTCGTCGCCGAGATCCGCGACGACGGCACCTTCTCCGTCGTGTCCTGCGGCCACCCCCCGGCGCTCGTCATCTCGCCCACCACGATCACCCCGGTCGACGCCCCCTTCGCCCTCCCGCTCGGCCTGGGCTCGGAACCGGGCATGGTCACCGGCCGGCTGCAGCCGGGGGAGCGCTTCCTGCTCTACACCGACGGGCTGGTCGAGGCTCGCGACACCGCTGGCGCGTTCGGGTCGGTGGACGTCCTCACCGCGGCGCTCCAGGTGGAGCCCGACCTCGACAAGGCGCTCGACGGCGTGCTCGCTGCCGTCGAGGCGTGGACCGAGTCCGGCCTCGGCGACGACCTCGCGCTGCTCGCCGTCGAACTTCCGTCGTAGTCACGTTTCCGTAGTTCTGCCATGAGCCGGGTGCGATGTCCGGCACGATCACGTTCGTGCCGATGACGACCGTTCCCACAGGCGCGACCGAGCTGCGTGCCCACCTCGCCGTGCCCGCGGTCGGATCCGGGCCCTGGCCGGGCGTGGTCGTGCTGCACGAGGCCCTCGGCCTGACGAACGACATCCGGCAGCAGGCTGACCGGCTGGCGGCGGCCGGCTACCTCGCGGTGGCTCCAGACCTGTTCACGCAGGGCGGCCTGGTGCGCTGCATCAAGGGCGTCTTCGCCGCCCTGAGCAGCGGCGTCGGTCCGGCCGTCGACGACGTCCTGGCAGTTCGGCGCTGGCTCGGCGCCCGCCCGGACTGCACGGGCCGGGTCGGGGTCATCGGGTTCTGCATGGGCGGCGGCTTCGCCCTGCTGCTGGCGTCGGAGTTCGACGCCAGCGCACCCAGCTACGGTCCGGTTCCCCGCGACCTGAGCGCCCTCGACGGGGCCTGTCCCGTCGTCGCGAGCTATGGCGCCCGAGACCGCTTCCTGCCGCGCAGCACCGCGAGAGACCTCGAGGCGGCGCTGACGGAGCGGGGGGTGCCGCACGACGTGAAGACCTACGACGGGGTCGGCCACTCCTTCCTCAACCGCCACGGCGCGGGCCCGTTCTCCGTGCTCGAGCGGGTCACCGGTCTGCACTTCGACGAGGACGTCGCGCAGGACGCGTGGGACCGGATCCTGCGCGTGTTCGACGAGCACCTGCGTGACTGACCTGCTGGCCCGGACCGTCCGGGCGACCGCTGCGGCGGCAGAGGCCGACGTGCTGCTGACGCGGGCGGCCGAGCTGCTCGTCACCGAGGTGGACTGGGTCCTTGCGGACCGGGTCGACGAGCCGGACCTGGTGACGCGGGTCGCCGCGCTCTGCGCCGACGGGCCGCTGGACCTCCCGGAGGAGCTCGGGCGGCCGACGACCCGCCGCTCCTCGGCGAGCTCCGTGGGCATCTTGCCCTCGGTCCTCTCGAGCCCCGGCCACCTGCTGCGCCTCGGGGCCGAGGACCTGCGCAGGATCGCCGCCCAGGAGCTCGACCGGCACGCCGCCCGGCAAGCGGCCGGCATGCTGGCCCGCGGCGTGGCCGACGTCGTCATCGTGGGCCTGGTCGCACGCGGCATGCCCCTGGGTGTCCTCGTCCTCGGGGTGCGTGACCGGCTGCCGGACGACCTGCTGCGCGAGCTGCCCGACGTGGCCTCGCACCTCGCCGTGGCGCTGGACGCGGCCCGGCTCGTCACGCTGCAGAACGTCGTGGCCCGCACGATGCAGGAGAGCCTGCTCCCGGCCCTGCCCGCCGTGCCGGGGCTGGAGCTCGCGGCGCGCTACGTCCCGGCGGCCCGCGGCCTCGACGTGGGCGGCGACTGGTACGACGCCTTCCGCACGCAGGACGACGTGGTCCTCGTCATCGGTGACGTGACCGGGCACGACCTCGCGGCCGCCGCCCGGATGGCGGACCTGCGCAACCTGCTGCGTGCGCACGCCGTGCACGGCGGCCTGGCCCCGGACGAGGTGCTGTCAGCCCTGGCTGCCACCGCGGCGGCGCTCGGACTGGACGTCTCGGCCACCGTCACCGTCGGCCGGCTCGCCGCGGAGGACGAGGGTCGCTGGCGGCTGCGGTGGTGCAACGCCGGTCACCCGCCGCCGCTGCTGCTCTCGCAGGGCGAGGCGAGCTGGCTGGCGCCGCCGCCCGACCTGATGCTGGGCATCGACGAGTCGTCGCCGCGCACCACGCACGAGGTGGTGCTGCAGACCGGCGACGCCGTGGTGCTGTTCACCGACGGCCTCGTGGAGCAGCGGGGGTCGGACCTGGACGCGCGGCTGGAGGAGCTCCGGGTGGCTGCGCGGGACTGCACCGGCCGGCCCGACGGTCTCGCCGAGCACCTGCTGCGCACCCTCGGCGGTGGGGCCGCGGACGACGTCGCGCTGCTGGTCGTCCGGGTCGGCGACTGACGTTCGGCGATCAGCCGGTCTAGGTGAGGTGGCCGACCAGGCCCAGCGTGCCGATCGTGCCGTCGCTGCGCGGGGCACTGGTGTGTCGCACGACGGCTGCCCAGAGCCGGCCGCGCCGGTCGAAGCAGCCCCCGACGTAGTCGGCCCGGGGGGAGGGGCCGGCCAGGCCGTAGTTGGTGAAGACCGGTCGCCCCGGGTCGCTCAGGGCGCCGCTGACGAACACCGGGTGGGCCGCGTTGCCCTGGTGCGTCTCGGTGATCCACGGCGTGGAGGCGCTCTGCCCCGATCGAGCGGCGGCGTAGTAGACCAGACCGACGTCACCGGCCGGACCCCCGACCAGGTGCGGCAGCCCGATCGCGTGCGAGCCGGGGGCGGCGACGTCACCGAGAAGCGACCACGTCCGGCCCTGGTCGCGCGACCGGCTCAGCAGCAGCCGGTCACCGTCGGGCCAGGCCGCCCACACGGTGCCGCCTGCGTCGGCGACCGCCTGGAAGCCGGTGCCGGTGATCCCCAGGCCGGTGCCGGCCGTGCCGGGGACGGCGTGCCAGGTGTAGCTGGAGCCCTCGTCGGTGCTGACGGCGACGTAGGAGCCGTCGCTGCACGTCACCGGTTGGTAGACCGTCCCGTCCGGGCCGACGCTGCCGTTGTCGGCGGCCAGCGCCGGGCAGGACCGGGGCTCGGTGGCGGAGGGGAAGACGTACCCGGCCGGGGTGAAGCTCCGGCCGTCGTCGTGCGAGCGGTAGCAGATCCGGCCGGGTCCGCTGACCTCGAACGGCGAGTTGCCGCAGACGTAGACGGTCGAGCCGTGCCCGCTGCGGGCCGGCCCCACGAAGACCTTCTCCCAGTCGCCCATCGGTGCCAGCTGCATGTCGGTCGTCGTCCAGCTGCGGCCCTCGTCGGCGCTGCTGTAGACCTGGAAGCCGGCGGCGGCCGCGGCCGAGGTCGAGACGACGCCGGGCAGCGGCGACTCGTCGACGAGGACCGGGGTCGTGCGGGTCGGGCCGGTCGCGTGCACGAGGTAGAGGCGTCCGGTCCGCGGGTCGACCGTCATCGACGGGTCGACGGTGTTCCACAGGGACGTGTACTGCTCGGCCGCCGGCGCGGTCAGTGACCAGGTGCGGCCGCCGTCGGTGCTGCGGGCGCTGGTGTTCTCGGTCTGGGCCGGGCTCATCACGACGGTCCCGCGCGGTGTGACGGCCAGCGTGGTCTCGGACGTCGCGTAGCCGGTGGAGGCGGCGCAGACCCACGGCAGCGCGGTCCTGACGACGTGCCGGCCCGCGGTGTGGGCGACCACGCGGTCGGTGCAC